>NZ_CACWEU010000225.1:0-13268 GCF_902760015.1 Candidatus Ruminimicrobium bovinum | reverse complement strand
TAACAGCTTTTTTAAAACCTAATTTTTCCGCTTCAGACAAACGTTCTTTAATTTGAGATATTGCCCTTACTTCACCCGACAAACCGACTTCACCGAAGATTATTATATCATTCGGGCAGATAAAACCTCTGTTTGCCGATGCAATTGCACAAGCAATTGCCAAATCCGCAGAAGTTTCCTTTATTTTTATTCCTCCGACTATATTTATAAAAATATCCTGACTGTCCAAAGGAATACCCAATCTTTTTTCAAGAACGGCTATTATTATTATAACTCTGTTCAAATCATATCCCGAAACCATTCTTCGAGGAAAACCGAAATTGGTTCTTGTTACAAGTGCCTGTATTTCCAATAATAACGGGCGGGTACCTTCCATACTTGCAGAAATTATATTTCCCGCAACGGAATTTGTTCTGTCGCCTATAAAAAGCAATGAAGGATTTTTAACTTCACTGAGGCCGTCACTTTTCATTTCAAAAATACCAATCTCGCTTGTAGGTCCGAACCTGTTTTTATGTGCTCTTAAAATTCTGTAAATTTGTTGTTTTTCATTTTCAAAATATAAAACAGTATCTACAATATGTTCCAAAATTCTCGGACCTGCCAAATCTCCTTCTTTTGTTACATGCCCGAGTAAAAAAACGGTAATATGTTTTGATTTTGCTATTCTTAAAAGTTCGGCAGCACATTCCCTAATTTGTCCGACCGAACCGGCAGCACCCGATAATTCGGGATGATATGTGGTTTGTATGGAATCTATTATTAAAAATTTCGGTTCGGTTTTATTTATGGCATCAACAATAATTTCAAGATTTGTTTCGGATGCCAAAAAAATATTATCTTTACTTACTTTTAATCTTTCGGCTCTTGATTTTACCTGGGACAAAGATTCTTCTCCCGATATATATAAAACAGTTCCGTAAGAAGATAAAGAACTCGATATCTGAAGCATTAAAGTAGATTTTCCTATCCCCGGTGCTCCGCCCAATAAAATTAAAGAACCCGGAACAATTCCCCCGCCAATCATATTATCAAATTCACCAATATTTGTTTTTATTCTTTTAAAGCTCTGCACGGATACATCGTTTAAAGCAAATGTTCCCGAAGAAAAATTTGTAAGCTGCCTTGATTGGTTTGAAGATTGACTGCCTGTAATTTTTACTTCTTCAACAAAAGTATTCCACTTATTACACGAAGGACACTTACCGAGCCACTTTGCCGATTCATAACCGCATTGCTGACAGACAAAATTAGTTTTATTTTTTTTTGGTTTCATTTTATTTACTTCCCGCTGCGGCAATACCGGCAACACCAAACATTGAGGCCAAATCCTGGTCGGTAACTTTAAGTTTTATATAAGGCATAAAATTTGTATTTGTTAAAGTATCTTCAACCTGAACACCTAAATATAACCAATGAGTAATACCGTATCTTGCTCCTATAATAAGGTTAGGAACATTATCATTTTTATTTTCGGCAGTTTCCGTTCTAAAGAGTGCATCTATATTAAAATATAATCTTCTGTATTTGGAATAAATTTTATCAAACGGAGAAATACCTACACCTATACCGCCTTTGCTTCTCATAACTCCGCCGTAAGCTTCAAGATATTCCGACCTGAAACCTATCAATGCATCCAATTTATTCAAATGCTCTCTTTCAAATTCATTTTTTTCACCGCTGGCATTACCTATATTTGAAACACCGACATAATAAAATTTGTGATCATTAGGTCTGAACCGTATACCGAAATCGTTACGGAACTTTTCGTTACGGCTGTCATATCTGCCCATATATTCCCAATCAATTTCAAGTTTATTAACCCTTGTCATCAATGCTTTTACGTCACTAACGGTAGTTTTAATATCCGAAACTGTTTCTTTTAATTCCTTTGCCATTTCTTCATCATTTACAAGTGTTGCAACGGTTCCTTTACCTTCATTAATGTTTGTCGCAAATTTATCCAATTTTTCGGTAATTTTTTCTATTTGTTGAACTATTTTATTTATCGCTTCTTTATTTGAATTTGTAATATCGGCAAGGTCGGAAGAAAAACTGTTAAAGTTATCTATTACTTTTGTAATATTCTGTTCTTTATCCGCAACGGCTTTTGTTACCTGTTTCAGGTTAGATACAGTATCTCTTAAATTATTAAAGAATGTTTCATCTATACCCTTTGAAACAGTATCTAAAATTTTTGATAATTTTTCGGTTATGTTTGCAACCGTTTCTTCCAATGAATAAGAACCCTCGGAAGCAATTACACCTCCGTCTTTAAGCAAAGGTCTGCCTGGAGTTCCGGTTGCCAAACTTAAATGTTTTGTTCCTATAATGCCTGAAGTTACAATTTTAATTTTTGCATCTTCATACAGTTTGATATCCGAATTGATATATAAAACAAGTTTTGCTTTTCCGTTTTCCAAACGTATACTTTTAATACTGCCTACATCAACACCTGCTATTTTTACTTTGGCTTTCTTGGGAAGCCCTACCACATCATCAAAATAAGCACAAACCGTATATTTTGAACCGAAACTGTAATTACTTAACAAAGTAATTGAAACAATTATCGAAAATATTCCTATTAAAACAAACAATCCTAATTTTATTTGTTTGCTCACAATTTTTACCTCTCAAAAGAAGTGTCTACAGGTATAGGTCCAAAACCGGAACCTTCAACAAACTGTCTGACATATTTATTTTTTGTATTTTTTACCTCATCAACCGTTCCGTTAAAAATAACTTTTCCCAAATACAACATAATAATTCTGTCGGCAATTTTATATGCCGACTGCATATCATGAGTAACCACTATTGATGTAATATTTAATTCTTTTTTTAAATACAATATTAAAGAACCGATAACATCCGACATTATCGGGTCAAGTCCCGTAGTAGGTTCATCATAAAAAACATATTTGGGTCTGTAAGCTATTGCCCTTGCAAGCCCGACTCTTTTTTTCATACCGCCTGAAAGTGCGGCAGGTTTTAATTTTTCAATATCTCTAAGCCCGACCATATTTAAACACGAAGTAACTCTTTCTTTTATTTCCTGTTCGGATAAATTACTTAAATTTCTTAAACCGAATGCAACATTTTCTTATATCGTCATTGAATCAAAAAGAGCTGCTTCCTGAAACAAATAACCTATGTTTTTTTGAACATTAAAAAGTTCCTGTTTTGATGCTTTTGTTACATCCGTTCCGTCTATTATTATGTTACCTTTATCGGGTTTAATTAAGCCCACTATATTTTTAAGCAACATACTTTTACCTGTTCCGGAACCGCCTATAACAACAAGCGTTTCACCGTCATTAACGGTTAAATCCACACCGCACAATACATGTTTTTTACCGAAAGACTTATATAAATTTTTTACTTTTATCATATACTCTGTTTATTCTATAATATTTTTAGAAATTTTCACATATTTTTTGACAACAAAGCTTGCTCAAAATATTCTGGTTCCAAATAATCAACACCCTTTCTGTATAAACTTCCGAACAAATATTCAGCCACCTGTTTTGTTGTAATAACATCAGCCATAGCTCTGTGATGTTCTTTTACGTCTATACCTAAAATTTCGGCAATTGCACCTAATTTATTTGATTCAAAAGAAAAATATTGTCTTGCTATTTTTAAAGTATCAAGATAATACATTTCGGGTGATATTATTCCCGAACATTTTATTTCGCTTGAAATAAAATGTAAATCAAATTTTGCATTATGACCGACAAGAACAAAGCCGTTTATAAATTCGGCAACTTCATTTGCAACTTCATAAAAAGACGGGCAATTTGCAACCATTTCATCGGTAATTCCGTGTATATCGTAACATTCTTTCGGAATCGGCATTAAAGGATTTATCAGTTTGTTAAAAACCGTTTCCTTACCGTCTTCAATTTTTAACATTGCAAGTTCACAAATTTTAGAACCTTTACTTACGCTTAAACCGGTAGTTTCAACATCCAAAAACACTAAATTATTTATTAAATTTGTTTTAAATGATGCGGGTATCATTTTAACTTATTCCTTTAACATTTCCAAAATTGATTTCAATTCATTTTTTATATACGTTAATTCCTGTTCGTCTATATTTTTTGTTTCAAAAGAAACATCTTTTACTTTTTTTCTTTTATCGCCTTTTAAATATTTTTTTGCACCTTCAACCGTAAATTTTTTTTCATGCAACAAATCTTTTATGGTTAAAATCAATTCAATATCGGTATCCAAATATTTTCTCAAGCCCGAATGTCTGATCGGCTTGAGTAATTTTTCTTTTTCCCAATACCTTAAAGTATGTTCCGGAACATGTGTTCTTTCGGAAACTTCACCGATTGTTAAATATTTCTTATCAGAATCTAACATTTTTAATCAAAAAAATCTTTCGATTGCCTAAATTTTATTTTTTTCTTGGGCGGCAAAATTATTGTTTTACCTGTCTTCGGATTTCTGCCTTTTTTAGTTTTTGTAGTAATTAAATTAAAACTGCCAAATCCGGTAATTACAACTTTTTGACCGTCTTTTAATGCAATTTGCATCTGTTTAAACAATTCGTTTACAACGGCAATCGCTTCTTTTTTAGACGGAAGCATTTTTGATATTTTATCCGTCAAATCATTTTTTGTCATTATATTTTCCTCAAATTAATTTTCGGCTTTAGGTATCCTTGTCATTAAATCATAAACGGCTTGTTGAGGTTTTTTATCATTAAATAAAACGGCATAAATTTCATCTATTATAGGTGTTTCTATTTTCAACTTTTTACCTAAATGATATGCACTTACCGCAGTTTTAACACCCTCGGCAACCATTTTTAATTCTTTTTCTGCCTGTGCTAAAGTTTTGCCGTTTGCCAACAACTCACCCAAATTTCTGTTTCTTGAATGTTTTGAAAAACATGTAACAATAAGATCGCCGACTCCCGATAAACCGTAAAAAGTATGTTCTTTTCCGCCTAAAGCTATACCGAATTTAACAAGTTCGGTAATTCCTCTTGAAACTATTGCGGCTTTAGTATTGTCACCCATTTTTAATCCGTCTATTATTCCGCAAGCAAGAGCAAAAACATTCTTCAAAGAAGCACCCAATTCAACACTTACAATATCATCGGAAGTATATACTCTAAAATAATTATTTATAAAAATATCTCTGCACTTTACGGCATTTTCTTTATTTTTTGAAGCGGAAAGTATTGCAGTCGGAATTTTTTTTGAAACTTCTTCGGCATGTGTAGGTCCGGACAATGCAACAATTTTATCTTTTGTTTCAGGAAAAAACTCTTCTATTAATTGGGAACATCTTAAAAATGTTTCGTTCTCTATACCTTTTGTTGCACTTATTATAAGTTTGTCGGATATATCAATATTCAAATTTTTAATTGATGTTAAAGTTGACCTTAGAAAATGAGAAGGAACAACAAAAACAACAACTTCGGTTTCATTTATAATGTTAAGATTACTTGAAATTTTTATATTTTTCGGAACGTCCCCTCCTATAAAAGGAAGTTTCCTTTCCATATCCAATTTTTTTGCCGTTTCATTATTAAATTCCCACAAATAAACATCATGTCCGTTATCCGATAACAAACAAGCAAGCGTAGCCCCCCAAGAACCTGCACCTAAAACCGATACTTTCATTTTAACTCATCCTTTTTGCCGAAAGTTATTTTGTTTTCAGTTCCGGCAATAATTCTTTTTATATTTGAAATATGACGAATTAATACAATTAATACCATTATTGATGAAAAAATTATCAATTCATTTTCCGCTTTAAACAGAAACAAATTAATCGGTAACATAACCGCTGCAACAATTGAGCCGAGTGATACATATTTTGATATGGCTACAACAATAACAAAAGCAATAAAACAAATTGTTGTTGCCAAAGGAGCTAATGCAAAAAAAATTCCACAACCTACGGCAACACCTTTGCCGCCTTTAAAATTTAAAAATATCGTAAATATATGTCCGAGTAATGTTATAAAAGCAACCGCCAAAATAAAATATACGGAATTATTTACATAAAAAGCAAAACTTACGGTAACAAAACCTTTTAAACAATCAAGCAAAAAAGTTAAAACTCCCAAAGGTTTACTGACACTTCTAAAAACATTTGTTGCACCCGGATTTTTTGAACCGCATTGTCTTATATCAATATTTTTAAACTTCTTTGTTATTATATAAGAAAACGGTATTGCTCCGCAAAAATAAGATAAAATCAAATATAAAATTATTTTTAACATTTCCTGCCTTATAACCTAATATTATTTTTTAATTTTTTTCTTTGAAATTTCTCTGAATTTTAAAACAACAGGCGTTCCTTTAAAAGAAAATTTTTCTCTTAAAAAATTTTCCAAATATCTTTTATATGAAAAATGAACAAGTTCCATGTCGTTAACCAAAAACCTGAATGTAGGCGGTTTTGAAACAAGTTGTTCTGCCTGTTTTATACTTAAAACTTTACCTTTTCTCGAATATTTATTTTTAGAAACCGCACTTCTTACGGCATCATTAATTTCTTCCTGTGTCAACAACTTAGAGTATTCTTTATAAACGGAAGGAGCCAATTTGAATATTCTGTCTATTCTTTGACCTGTTTTTGCCGATATAAAAATAATATCAGCCCAAGTTAAAAACTTAAATTTTTGAATTAACTGTTCCTGAAATATTCTAACCTGTTCTTCTTTTTCCTCTATCAAATCCCATTTATTTACGGCAATTATACATGGCTTTCTTTTTTCTATAATCATTCCCGCAATTTTTGCTTCCGTCTCACCTATTCCTTGAGAAGCATCAACAACAAGCACTGCTATATCGGCTTCATCTAAAGCATAATTTGTGCTTAAAGTTGATAAATATTCCATATCATCTTTTGTTTTATTACCTCTGTGAAGCCCTGCGGTATCGACAAGCAAATAATCGGTATCATTATAAGTTGCATGTACCGATAAAGAATCTCTTGTTGTTCCCGGAACATTATGCACTATACATCTGTTTTCCTTAACTATTGCATTAACAAGCGAAGACTTACCGACATTTGGTTTACCTACAAAAATTATTTTTAATATTTCATTTTCTTCATTATTTTCATTGTTATTATCACCGATTTTATTGCAAATTTCTTCCAATAATTCAACCATATTTCTTCCATGGCTTGCAGAAACTGCAATTATATTATCAAAACCCAATTTATAAAACTCATATATTTTTGCTTCTTCTGCTGCGGTATCTATTTTATTTACAACCAATATAATATCTTTTTTACTGCTTCTTAATTTTTTTGCAATTGTCGGTTCAAAAGGATGTATCCCGAATTTACCGTCTACAAGAAAAATTATTATATCGCTTTGAATTATTGCACTGTTTAATTGCTCCGACATTGACTCGGAAAATTCATTATCATCATTGCTCCAACCGGCAGTATCGGTAATAATAAATTTTTTATCCTTCCAATTTATTATATAATCGTTTCTGTCACGGGTTGTTCCGGGCATATCGTGAATTATTGCCTTTTTTCTTCCTACAAATCTGTTAAACAAAGTTGATTTGCCGACATTAGGTCTGCCGACTATAGCTATTTTTTTATGCATTGCTTTTACACTCTACTTAATATATATTTTTATATTTTATAATATTTAATAAAAAATATAAAGCATTTTTAGAGATAAAAGATAATTATAAATGTTTAATGATTTTATAGAAATTTAGGATAGTATAAAATTATTTTACAAAGGCAATTGTACCGCTGATAAGTTTACTTTTACCTTTTACTTTTATTTGATATATATATGTTCCGCTTTCTACCCATTGACCGCTATTGTTTTTACCGTACCAAACAAAACCTTTATCTGTTCCGGAAGTAATTTCGGCAATTTTTTTACCTGTTACATCGTATATTTTTACGCTGTCACCGTCCGTTAAATGTTTAAACCAAAAACCAGTTTCACCGCCCGCTCTTGCTTTAACAATTACCCTCCTTTCGGGCCTGTAATCGCTATCATTAAAAGTTTCATTTATAAATATTGCAAAATATCCTATATTATTTATATTTGCCGTTACTAATTTACCGTCGTTATCTAAAGTAAAAGGAAGTTCTTTATTTAAATCGGCTAAATCAAAACCGGTTCTTAAAACAACTTTATCCGCTGATGATAATTCGGGATATGATAATTTTAAAACAGAAACTTCTTCCAACGGAAAATTATATTGTCCGTCAACGGATATCACATATAATTTTACCGGTTTATTTGAAGAAGGAACAATATTTTTATCAAGTTCTTTTATCATAACATCTTTTAAGCCGGCATATGCACCTGAAGAAAAATTGATACTTGTATTTTCTATACTTTGATTTCCGTTTTCAAAAATCAACGATTTTCCAGCAGAAATTGTCCCGCTGGAAAAATCGGTTACCGTTGATGTTTGGTAAGACGACGAATCTGACGGCCAATATGAAATTATTTTATTGCCTTCGGAATCTTTGAAATCGACTTCTATTTGATAACTTACGGAACTGCCGTCCAAATCGGATAAAGATATATAAAAATCTTCATTATTTTCTATTTGTTTTGTTTCGGAATGCAAAATATTACTTGTATCGCCGTTCAAATAATAATTTATTTTTGCATCTGCAGAAACATAACTGCCGAAATCGACGGATATTTTTGCATTAAAATTTTTATCCATGCTTGATACATTTGATATTGGGGAGTGTGTTATTCCATAAGAAAAAAACACAGCAAAAGCAGATACAACTTTTAAAACATCTGCAGATATATAAACCGACGAAAATATAAATATTGAAGTTAATAGTAATATTATTTTTTTATTCATTACTATTGTGTTATAACTTCTCCGTGTTTGGTTAATTTGAATTTAATTTCTTTTACGGCTTGTTTACCCAAGGCATCTATTTTAAATACAGCTACATATTTCCCCTTTTTCAATTCCCCTTTCTGTATAAACAAATCATTAAATGTTCTTTTACTTTCGCAATAAGTAGGAACTGTTTCCGGGACAGGAATAGTTTTTACCAAACTTTTCTTTTTCTTTGTATATATTTCAATTTGTCCCGTATGTCTTATATGAACATTGCCGTTATTTTCCAAAATTAGTTTATATGCTATTCCCTTTTCGGAAGGGACAAAATCCAACGAATCTATGTTAAAATCTATGTTTTCTGTTCCTTTTACGGTTATATAAATAGGAACCACAACGGAAATACTTATCATACTGCCTTGGTCAACGGAAAATTCAACTTTTGCGGAAACAGAACCTTTCATATTGGATAAAATATTTGCTTCATAAGGAATTTCAACCTGACCGTCTTTTGCTATATCATATTTTTCTTTTTCAAATTTAAGCCAATTTTCAACGGAAATATCGGGATTGCCGGAAAAATTATTTCCTTTATCAAAGTTTACTTTTATTGTTATAGGATAATCGTAAGTATTTCTGACGATAAATTTACCTTTATAAACAGAACCTTGTTCACCTAAAACATTAGTTACCGACGGAGTAACCGAAAGCCCCGCATAAGCAAAATTAAAACAAAAAAACAAACCCAAAATTAATAAAAACTTTTTCATTGTTACTCCGTTGGAAAATTTATATACAAAAAACCGATTTCACAGGATGTTTTAAAACATCCTGTGAAAAAACATAAAAATTTTATTTTATTCAACTTCAGATACAAATGTTATAGTAGTTGTTCCATAACTTTCGCCACCTAAAACATTCGTAAACTTTGCACCAAAAAACATTACAACCGGTTCTTTAACAAAATCCGGAGCGCCAAAACCAACAAAATTTCCAGCTGCTGTAGCAACAAGCATATAATCATCTTTTGCTACAAAATCAGAATCACTCATATCTTTAAACCAATAAACACCATAATCACCTGTTCCGGAAGGAGGAAACTTAGTTGGTAATGTGGTAATATCTGTTTTTGCTTCCGACAATTTTTTATAATATGCAGCAAGAGGTGCAAAATTATTATCACCACCATTTGAACCGGATTTTACAAGACCACTATATAAAGTTTTTGCTCCGTCATGTCTTGGGTTTGTTGCAGCATAAGGAGAAGAGTTATTTTTATTATCCTGATAAACCCAAACTTTACCCGATGCAGCAGTAATTGTTGACTGAATTAAAGCATAAACATCTGCACATTTGAACTGTTCAGTTGCACTTCCTAATGTAATACCTGCGGAACTAAAAACTATGGTACCTGTTGATGTTCCTGTATAAGTGGAATTCCAATTATACAAATCTGCACTAAAACTTATAGTTCCACCATCAAATGTCATAATAGCTGTTTTCGTTGTTTCGGTTGTTGCTGCTGCAAAAACTGCACTGCTCATCATTACTACAACTGCTGCTACCGCTAAAAAACTTACTACTTTTTTCATCTTGCTACCTCCCTTTTATTTTTTATTTAATGCTGCTTTTATAAAACTTATAAACAACGGGTGCGGTCTTGTAGGCCTTGACTGAAATTCCGGGTTAAACTGCACGGCAACAAACCAAGGATGTTCTTTTATTTCAACAATTTCAACAAACTTATGGTCGTCATTTGAATAACCGGAAACTTTAAGCCCCTTTTCTTCCAAAATTTTAACATACTCTTTATTTACTTCGTAACTGTGTCTGTGTCTTTCGCTTATACTGTCTTTCTTGTAAATTTCAAAAGCTTTTGTTCCTTTTTCTATAACACAATTCCAAGAACCGAGACGCATCAAAGTTCCGTTTTTACTTGTTACCGGTGTATGTATAATTACAGGTTCTTTTGTGGCTTTATCTATGTTTAAAGAGTTTGCATCTTTAATTCCGCAAACATTTCTTGCATATTCGATAATTACACTTTGCATACCTAACGAAATTCCGAAGAAAGGAATCTTATTTTCTCTTGCATATTTTATAACATTAAGTTTTCCTTCAAGTGTTCCGCCGCTGTCACCGTCGGGTGAAATAATGGCATTAACATCTTTCAAATCCTGTTGTAAATGTTTTGAGTCGGTATCGACATATTTTATTTTAACTTCGGTTAAATTTATTGCACCGCCGTGTTTTAACGCTTCAAAAACACTTTTGTAAGAATCCTTAAGTTCTATAAATTTACCTGTTATGGCAACGGTTACCTTATGTTCGGGGTAACGACAATTATGTATCATTTGGTTCCATTGTTTTAAATCTATCGGTTGCGCGTTAAGTTTTAAATATTTTACAATCAAATCATCAATTTTATTTTCATGCAATTGAACGGGAACCTCATAAATAGAAGTTTGAACATCCATTTCCTCAATAACCGCATCTTTTTCAACATTACAGAATAAAGAGATTTTATCTTTTATTTCGTCGGTTAAATGTTGGTCCATTCTGCAAAGAATGATTGACGGTTCAATACCGATTTCTCTTAATTTTTGAACACTGTGCTGTGTAGGTTTTGTTTTTAATTCCTCCGAAGCTTTTATATAAGGAATTAATGTTACATGGACATATAAAACATTTTCTCTGCCGATGTCGTTTCTGAATTGCCTTATTGCTTCCAAAAAAGGAAGTCCCTCTATATCGCCTACGGTTCCGCCTATTTCAACGATAACCACATCACTGTCACCTGCAACGGCAACCAACCTTTCTTTTATTTCGTTTGTTATGTGAGGAACAACCTGCACGGTTTTTCCCGCAAACTTACCGTCTATTTCATCTTTTAAAACTTTTTGATAAATTCTGCCAGATGTTACCGTGTTGAATTTTGTAGTTTCCTGATCAATAAACCTTTCATAATGTCCCAAATCCAAATCGGCTTCCATACCGTCGGTAGTAACAAATACTTCACCGTGTTGTGTAGGTGACAAAAGCCCCGGATTAATATTCAAATAAGGGTCGCACTTTAATATGTTTACTTTTAAGCCCCTTGCTTTTAACAAACAAGCAATAGATGCAGCTGTTATTCCTTTACCCACCGATGAAATAACACCGCCGGTAACAAAAATATACTTGCTTTTCATTTTAAAAAACTCCTTAAGAAAACATGCTAATTATTCAGTGCTTTCTTTACCTTTGCAACATCGTCGATAACATTAACGTCTTGCAAATCTTTTTTTGATATTATAATTTTTATTTTTTTACCTTGTTCCAATGCTCTTAACTGTTCCAAACTTTCGGCAATTTCAAGCTTTGTTTGTTTACTTTTTGCAAATTCAAGGACAAATTTTCTTGTGTATGCATAAACACCTATATGTTTATAATAATCGACTTTATTTCTACTTTTTAAATCACGCACAAAGGGTATTGCATACCTTGAAAAATAAAGAGCATAATAATTTTTATCAAAAATAACTTTTACCGTATTAGGGTTATTAATATCGTCGGTAGATTTCATTTTATAAGCAACGGTTAAATATTTCAATTTTTTATTTTTTGAAAATTCTTCGGCAATTTTTTCTATAAGTTTTTTATCTATTAAAGGTTCATCACCCTGAACATTTATTAATACGGTATATTCTTTCAAATATTTTTGCGCAACATAAGCAACTCTGTCGGTTCCGCTTTTTAAATTTTTAGGCGTCATAAAAACATTATACCCTGCAGATTTAACTGCATCATATATTCTTTTATCATCAGTGGCAACGGCTGCAAAATGCACTCCTTTACATTTTGCAGCTTTACTTATTACATGCAAAATTAAAGGTTTTCCGTTTATTTTATATAACGGCTTTCCCGGAAATCTGCTTGAAGCATATCTTGCAGGAATTACGACTGCTGTTTTCATAATAAAATACTTCCTATTTTTAGCTGAGGAGCTTCTAAGCTTAACAGCTGGGAAATTTAACGACTATAACAACATAACCTCTTATAAGCTGAAAGTTTTTGGTAATAATTCAGATAATTTTATAATTTTAATATTCCCTTTTTTATCGTTATAAATAATATCTGCATTTTTTGAAAACTCAGAAATTACCTGCCTGCATGCACCGCATGGTGTAACAGAACCTTTTTTGGAACAAATTGCAACAGCTTTTATTTTTTTTGCTCCGTTTGCAATTGCAGTCCATACGGCAACTCTTTCGGCACATACGGATAAACCGTAGGATGCATTTTCTACATTCGTTCCGCAAAAAACTTTATCGCTTTCACACAAAACGGCAGCCCCTACTTTAAATTCAGAATAGGGACTATAAGAAAATTCCAAAGCTTGTTTTGCAAACTCCAATAATTGTTTATATTTCTGTTTATTTTCAACCATAATTATTTTGAAAAATATTT
>NZ_CACWEU010000224.1:0-4735 GCF_902760015.1 Candidatus Ruminimicrobium bovinum | reverse complement strand
CCACAAGTGAACCGTATCTGTCTCTTGAATTTTTTGCTATACGCATTGCACGCCAAACAAGCAGGAAATAAAACAGTATCGTAAGTTGGGAAATTAAATATCCGCCTTCTTCACCGATAACGGCAAAAATAAAATCCGTTCTTTGTTCCGGTAAAAAACCAAGCTGAGTTTGCGTTCCGTTAAAAAAACTTTTACCTAAAATTTTTCCGGAACCTATGGTAATTTTTGATTGTATTATATTATAACCGGAACCTCTTGAATCTATTTCCGGTTTTAAAAACACAATTAAACGTTTTCGTTGATATTCTTTTAAAGATTTTTCAACGATAACGGACGAAAAGCTGCCGGCTATAACAATTGCAAGAAATATTATCGGATAAATTACGGGTAAATTTATTCTTAATTTATTCAAAAACCATTTTATGCTAAAAACTATAATTACAAGAACAGCCAAAACAAGTAAAAATATTTTTATACTGTTTGATGCAGTAACTATAAAAGTTAATATTTTGCTTGAAGAAAGAACTTCCGGCTGTAATTTAATAAAAGTAATAAGTAACGGTATTCCCACCGCCAATGCACCGTATAACATTACACTTAATAAGTATCTTAATTTTACTCCGGCTACATAAAGCATGGCCAAAGTTATGGGGTAATAAGGAATTGTTGATGAAAAATCCGGCTGTAACATTATAAGAAAGATATGTCCTAACATTAGAAGCAATGCTTTTGTAAATGTTGAAAACTTTTCTATTTCTTTCCATTTGCCGTCAAGAAATGTAGCTAAAACCAAAACAAACATTATTTTTGTAAGCTCAACAGGTTGCATTGAAAAATGCCATAATCTAAACCAACCGGTTGTACCGTTTATTGTAGAACCGAAAAACAAAACTGCAATTAAAAGTAAACACGACAAAATATATATTACAACATTAAAATGTTTATAATGCTGATAATTAAAACTTGCAAATAATCCCGCAAGCGCTAATCCTAAAAACAAAGCAATTATTTGTGTTGTTATAAATTTTGTAGGATCGGAATAATTTGAACTTGCAGAATAAATTGAAACTATCCCTGTAAAAACTAAAAAGAATAACGAAATCCAAAATATCCAGTCTATATTCTTTTTGATTTTTGATATTATTAACAAAATAGAATCTATCATTGTTCAATTCCTATTGTATTTTCTTCAGTTTGTCCGTTTTCATTTTCAACTTCATTTTCTTTTTCAATTTCATTTTCAGTTTCATGTTTATGTTCGGTTTCAGTTTCTGCTTCCGGTTCTTTAACCGGTTCGGGTTCATCGGGTTCCAAATTAAAATATTTTCTTAATATTTCCCTTGCAACAGGTCCGGATACGGAACCGCCGAATCCGCCGTTTTCAACTATAACCGCTATTGCAACTTCAGGATTATCTGCCGGTGCATAAGCAACGGTCCAGGCATGGTCTTTGCCCTGATGGTTTTCGGCAGTCCCGGTTTTTGCGGCAACCTGAATTTGCTTGAATTTCATTTTTTTACCGGTTCCGTTATTTACAACCGAAACCAACGATTTATGAAGAATATTCCAAGTATCGGTGCTGACCGATATTTTTTCACGAGCATTCGGAACATGTTCGTAAACAATTTCGTTTGTATTCGGATTTATTATATTTTCAACAATATAAGGTTCATAAAAAACACCTTTATTGGCAACCGCACTCATCATTGTTGCCATTTGCAACGGTGTAACACCCAATGCACCTTGCCCTATTGCAAGTATTGTGGTATCTCCTTTAAGCCAACTCATTTTCATTTTTAATTTTTTCCATTCCGGAGTAGGTATAAAGCCCTTTTTTTCTGAAGGTAAGTCTATATTTGTTTTTTCTCCCAAATAAAACATTCTTGCATATTTTTCCAAAACAGTTACCCCGAGTGCCAAGCCCAATTTATAAAAATAAATATTACACGAATTTGCCATTGCACTGAAAAAATTAACTTTATAATGACCGCTTTTTAACCAACATGAATAAAACCTGTTACCGAGTTCAAAACTGCCCGAACAAAATTCCACGGTGGACGGATCAAATTTAAGGTAATCAAGTGCGGCAACGGCAGTAATTATTTTAAAAATTGAACCGGGAGGATATTGTGCCTGAATTGCTCTGTTAAACAACGGTAAATTTTTATTTTTTAAATATTTTATATATTTTTTTGTAAACACATCGTTTAAATCATAACCGGGACATGATACCAATGCCCGAACAGCACCAGTTTTAACATCAATAACTACGGCAGCTCCACGTGATGTGGGAGTATTTTGTAAAGCTTCGTAAGCCACTTTTTGTAAAGCCGTGTCTATTGTTAAATAAACAGTATCACCGATTTCGGGAGCATAATATTTGAATGTTTTATTATATTGCCCTCTGGCATTAACTTCCAACTGAAGCCCGCCGTCCGTACCTCTTAAATATTTATCATAAAATTGTTCAATTCCGGTTTTTCCTATATAATCGCCTCTTCTTAAACCGGAATCTTTCATATCGTCAAGTTCTTCACTTGTTATTTCACCGACATAACCCAAAATATGGCAATTTTCAACGGAATAAAAATACTTTCTTTTAGGCGCTTTTATAACATTAATTCCCGGAACAAACAATTTTTGTTCCTTAATTTCAAAAACCCTGTTTATATCCAACCCTTCGGCAATTTTTACTATTCTTTTTGTTTTTAAGGATTGTTCTATAAGCGGTGTTATATCTTTACCTAATATCTTATTTATTTTTTCCAATGCTTGTGCGGAAGGAATTTCCGTTTGTTCAAAAGGATAAAAAACGGCAACATAATTTATTTGATTACCTATTAAAAGTTCTCCCCTGCAATCATAAACCAAACCTCTTGTTGCCGCTTCCTTTGTGCTGTTTAAACGCTGATGTTCGGCTATATTTCTGTAATAATTTCCTTTTACCACCTGTAAATAAAATAATTTAAACGAAATTATTATAAAAAGAACTAAAAATAAAATAAAAATATTTTTATGTTTAAACTCAAATGTATTATATGCGGATGTATCATCATTAATCCATGACATTTTATTATCTGTCTAAACTTCTGTATTTAATAGCTTCGGCAATGTGTGCCGATTTTATTATTTGCGAACCGTCAAGGTCGGCAATTGTTCTTGCAACTTTCAAAATTCTGTCATAAGCTCTTGCGGAAAAGCCCAATTTTTCTATTGCCGTTTTAAGTAAAATTTTTGCCGAATCTTCGGTTAAGCAATATTTTTTTATTTCTTTCGGCCCCATTTGACAGTTACAATAAATTTTTAAATTTTTAAACCTTTCGTATTGTATTTGCCTTGCGGCTATAACTCTTTTTTTTATATTTTCCGATTTTTCACTTTCGGTGTTTTGATTTGTTATCTCGTCTATTTTTAAAGAAGGAACTTCAACCTGTATATCTATTCTGTCCATTAAAGGTCCCGAAATTTTTGAACGATATTTTTTTACCTGATAAGGATTACATGTACATTCTTTATCGGCACTACCGTAATTACCGCACTGACAAGGGTTCATTGAAGCAACCAACATAAATGAAGCAGGAAAAGTTAATGTATTTTTGGCTCTTGAAACCGTTACTATTTTATCTTCCAACGGTTGTCTTAACACTTCCAAAACATCTCTTTTAAATTCGGTCAATTCATCCAAAAACAAAACTCCGTTGTGAGCAAGACTTACTTCCCCGGGTTTGGGATAAGAACCTCCTCCTACCAAAGCTACCGAAGAAGTTGTATGATGAGGACTTCTGAAAGGTCTTTTTGTTATCAAACTTTGCCCTGCAGGCAGTATCCCGGCAACAGACCATATTTTTGTAGTTTCAACAGCTTCTTCAAAACTCATAGACGGTAAAATTGTAGGTATTCTTTTTGCCATCATTGTTTTACCCGAACCCGGAGGTCCTATCATAACAATATTATGTCCGCCGGCACAAGCAACCTCTATTGCCCTTTTTGCAAAGAACTGTCCTTTTATATCCGAAAAATCAATATTTTGTAAAACACTTTCTTCGTTTTGTAAAATATTATCGGAAACATAAGGCAAAACTTTTATTTCGTTTTGTAAAAATTTAACAACTTCATTAAGTGTTTTAAAAGGATATATCTCTATATTTTTTGCAACGGCAGCTTCATTTTTGTTTTTTTCCGGGATAATTACTTTTTGTATTCCGAACTTAGCCAAGCTTAAAACTATGGGAAGAAGCCCTTTAACGGGTCTTAATTTACCGTCTAAAGAAAGTTCCCCTATGGCACAAATATTTTGAATTTTATTTTTTTCAATATTTCCGCAAGCCGCCAAAATACCCAATGCTATCGGTAAATCAAACAAGCCCCCTTCTTTTTTTATATCTGCGGGGGCTAAATTAACCGTAATTTTTTTAACGGGAAAATCAAAACCTGAATTTTTTATTGCAGCTACAACTCTGTCTCTTGCTTCTTTGACCGCCGTATCCGGAAGCCCGACTATTGAAAACATCGGAAGTCCCGATGCAATATCAACTTCAACATCTATAAGATATGCATCTATGCCCTGCACCGCTGAGGAATGCAAAAAAGAAATCATCTTTTTATAATTATTTCAACTCTGTCGTTTTTAATTCTGCCTTCTCTTGTTGTATTACTTGCTACCTGTTTTTTTGAACCGTAGCCCCTTACTTTTATTTTTCCTGCTTCTATGCCGGCTTCCATTAATATCTTTTTT
>NZ_CACWEU010000223.1:0-7212 GCF_902760015.1 Candidatus Ruminimicrobium bovinum | reverse complement strand
ATTTAAGATTTCTGTTTTCTTTTTGTCATTCTTTATATTTTCGGTTAACCATTTTGTGCTTACATCACCGTAAGCTCCTTCCAAATAGACATTGGTTACTCCGTATTTCTTATCAAACATTTCTATAATATTACTGATATTTTTTTGAACTTGCGGATGGCAATGTAAATCCTGTATGTTTATTATTACTCTGTCGGTTCCTGCAAAGTGGCTTTTGGTTATTTTCCCGTAACTGTAGGGCAATATAAAATCAGTAAATATTTGTTTGTATTGCGTTGCATCTACCGTCGGCATTGCAGCTACCGCTACTGCATCACGACAGACCGAAGAAACAAAAAAACAAGCAACAACAAAAATTGCAAGCATTTTTTGTAGATTATAGGGTGATGATAATAATTTTTTTAGTGTTTTCATTTTATATTTTTCTTAAAAATCCCCCTTTCGGAACATTGTAATAAATGTTTTAGCCAAGAAAGAGGGATTTAAAAGAACTTTTTTTTAATATTATAAACTATGCAGCTGCTAACATACTTCTTGTTGCACTAATAGCCATAACCTCTACACTCTTACTACCTACTCTTGCTTTTGGTAATTGAGAATCTAATGCATCAAGGATATTTCTTGTATCTTCCAATGTTGCACGTGTTGAAGTGTCTATCTTGTATCTGTTTTGTTTTAATATTTCATCCATATTTTTCTTTACAAGTGACTCCAACTGTTCAACTGTCATCTCAAAATTTCCTTCTATCTCAAATAATTTATTCAAATCCTCACCTTGCATTGATAACTTTATCATTTCTATTGTAAGATAATCTCTTAAATCACTATATTCTCCACTCAATTTTTCTATTATTTCATTTTTATTATCTGTATTTCTTACTAAATACTTATTAACCGCTATTTCTTGCATTGCAAGCTGAGCAAAACCTCTTAAAGCTCCATAAGCTTCATATACTTTATCTTTTTCCAATAAATCTTGTAAGTCTGCATTTACGTCATCAACAAATACACCACTATTTATTATACTTTGTATATCATCTTTTGTTATATTTTCTACATCATCTTTCACTAATAATTCTGATAAATCTTTATTAAGTTTTGAACCTTCTGTGAAAAATTTATCTCCTTTAATTTCATTAAACTCACTTGCATTTATTCTCTTTAATACATCATTCTTGCCTTTTTCAAACTTTTGTGCAGGTGTCATTTTTATTTTTACTTCTATTTCTTTAGCTAATGATTTTATTGCACCTTTCCATGTTTTAAATTTATCTCCTATAATTTTGCCTAAAGCAGACAACAAGTTATTAGGTTCTGCCGTAACAAAATTTGCAACAAATTCTAAATTATCAATATTGTTAATATCTTCACCTGTAGTCATTAAATCCACTTTCATATTTTTTGATTTTAAAGTATTTTTTACTTTTACATTTTCAATTTGTCCTTTTGTCAGGCGTAATACTATATTATTATTATCAGCTTTTTCTACCAAATCATTACTTATTTCACCTTCTACTTGTAATGAAAAAGTTGTATTGGCAAAACCACTTTGCTTTGCAATCTCGTTTAATTTTGTAATTCCTTTTTCTGCTTTTTCTGATGTTTTATATACTACATTTAATCCATTTATTATACCATCTGCAAAAAATTTTATTACATCATTGTTTTCAATTTCTTCAGATGTTATATTTAATTTTATTCCTAAACCCATATTTTTAATTTCTGCTAATTGAGAATTTGTTAATTTTGTTAAATCTTCAAAACTAATTTCTACAGTATCAGCATCCTTCCCATTATTTCGTATATCATTTATAAGAGTTTCAGATTTTTGACCTTTTTGCGGAACATATGTAAGCCCCATACCTTCCTGTTGTGAATATACCGTAGATTCTCTTCTTTTTCTTGCTACATCAGCTTGATTAGTTGTACCAATTAAATTTACAAGCGGATTTGTACCAGGTGTATTTTCTGTAACAAAACTTACTAAATCTTCAACACTATTCTCTGTTGTCATCCCTTTTGTGTAGACAGCTTCTACTGTAATTACATTTCCTTTTTTTGATGTTAATATTCTTGTTTTACCGTCATTTGTTAATTTGCCTTTTCTTATTTGTTTATTTTCTCCTTTTATTTCTCCATTGATTATATTTACTTTACTCATATCTATGATTAATGCCTTTTCTGCATTATTTTCATCATTTTTAGCAAGTTCCATTTCATCAGATGTTGTTGTTACATATACCAAAGTATCTTCGTCTATTTCATCATTAAATATTTCAGCTACAAAGTTACTTAACTCAATTGCCATTTTATCGAAAGAAATAGATTTCGCTAAATAAGGTTTCAATTCTGTAAAATCATATATTTTTGAAACTGATTTATTTAAATTAAAATGACTACCAATATTTACACCAAACGTTATAATTATTGGAGCAACAACAGATAAAACAGCAGTAACCATCGACATTGGAGAACCTGTACTAAACAATGGATTAGAAATTGCCATAACAAAAAAAGGTAACCAAGCTAAGGAAGTAATAACAGCAGCTGAAAATGTAGCCTTACTTATTTCAAGAAAATTTTCTCTCATAACTAATCTGTTTCTCATAACTCCAGGAATATCTTTTTCCGTATATTGTTTATGACTATTTAAAAAATATCTTCCCAATATACCCACATTAAATAAATTTTGAATATGTTCTTCCGCTTTTGACAAATCATTACTATATTGTATTAAAATATATTTTATATCTTCTCTCGTATCTTCATTTGACAGGTTTACTAATTCACTAATAGCATCTTCTGTATTTGCCGTACCCATTCTTAGCTTATTAATTATTTTGTTTATCTCTTTATTTTTAGAACCAAAAATAAACGAGCTAATTCTATTAGCAATTGATGCAACTACCAACTCCGGAGCTTCCTTTATTGCCTCTTTTAATATTATTCCATCTGTTACCTCTCCTCTCTCATATTCTTTCATAAGGAAAGGAAAACTCTGTTGTTTTTGTTGTTCCTCACTTAATAAGTCTCTTTTTATCCATACTTTAGCATTTTCAATAATATCATCCTTATTTATTTTTCCTTCCTCTTTCATATCCTCACGAATGACAACACCTATTTCATTATACAATTTACTCCGTGAATCCATATCTATATCGTAATATCCTTCTATTTTTTGCACTTCTTCAATTACTTCTTTTACCTGCTCTTCCGTTAATATATATTTTTGAAGTTCTTTACCAATATATATCTGTCTATTCTTTCCCTCCTTATCTGTATATGAAATAATTCCATTTTCAAGTTTAACATTTTTATAATCTTTGTTCTCTCGCAATTGTTTATATATTTCATTTGAAACAAATTCATCACTAAAATTTTCATAATAAATACTTTGACTTCCTTCTACACTCCTAACATTTTTTAATTGAAGATTCTCTACTACCTGTTTCAGTTTAGATTTTTGTTTTCCAAATCTAATATATTGCGGTCTCATACCTTTTTCATAATAAAGAACATATTCATCAGATTGAATATCAGAATCTTTATCAATAAAACTAATTGTTGAACTTGGAATTATTTCAATAGTTCTAGCATATTTAGAATCGTTAAGGATTTCATTTATTTTTTCAATTTGTTTTAAAAATTCACTAATCGTTCCAACATCATTCGATTCTAAAATATCATTTTTTTCTATTTCTAGATAATTCAAATAATCTAAATATTTTTCATGCCTTAATAATTTTTCAAATTCATCATTTATTTGCCTTTTAACATCTTCTATATTAACTTCTGCCTTCTTTTCTTCATCCATCGTTGCCAATATCCAAGCCACCTTACCCATATTTCCTGCTATCATTTTAATTCTTTGTAATCCATATTTTTTATTTAAAATTTTTAAAAGTTCTTCTTGACTTGTATATTCTTCAATAAACTCTATATCATTAATTATATCTTTTATATCTTCATCAGAGCTGGAACTCTTATCAATTTTTTCTTTAATATTATCCAATTGTTTCTGATCTTGTTTTCCATAATCACTAGAATCAATTATTACTTCCTTTTGTTCTTGAACAGATTTTATCTTTTCTACTTTTTCTTGTTTTTCTTCATTTTTAACTTCTTCTTTTTTCTCTTTTCTAAAAAATTTGGAAATAAAGCTTAGTTTTTCAAAAGAATATACATTGTTTAGAATATGAAACATCATTGCAAGTATTGCAAAAGGAACAATTGCAGGCGAAAATATTCCTAAACTTAATGCTACTACAGGAATTGCATACGGTATTGAAATAAATCCTATCGGTGATTTTATTTTAGATATAAATAATCCTAATGAATCCTGTTCACTTTTAATATTATAAAACAACAAATTCTCTATTTGTTTTTCAAAATCTCTTTCAGATCTATAAAACATTATTTTTAATATATCTCTATATGAATCCGACATGTCTCTCAACAAAGTCTCTAAATCTTCTAATATCATTTCTTTCTGCCAAGAATTTAAATTTTCGCTATATACTACCTTTAATAATTCACTTGCTATATTTCTCACATCTTCATCTGTAGTATTTTCATTATTTAAAGCTTCACGCAATTTATCTAAAGCTTTTTTCGTTTCCAATTCTGAATAAATTTTGTTCCTTTGATCATTTGATAAAAATATACGATTAATAAAATTTTGTTTTATAACTGAATTAAATTCCCCTGCTTTCCATTCCCCAATACTATGTAATCCGTTAAATAAAACAAACCTTATAAATAAAAATCCGGGGATCGCTAACAACGGATTAACTAAACTTAATGCAAATAATGCTCCTATTCCAAATATTCCTTCTTCAAAAATAGGCATCACATAATTGTTTATCATTTCATTGTTTGTAAAGTATTGAGCAAGTGATAACTTTGCAGATTCTGCTTTTGTTTCTTCTTCTGTTTTTTGTTCTTGTTCTTGTTCTTTTTCTATCTGCTCATCTACTTTTTTAACTGCATCTATTATTAATTTTTGATAATCTTGTTTTTCTTTTTCAAAATTTTTCTTTGATTCTTCTTCTGTCGCTTCTTTAATTAAATCATCTAAATAATTAACATGTTTTGTTATTTCTTCCGGTGTTCTTATATTTAATTCATCTGATACTTTTTTCCAATATCCATAAAATTTTTGTTTTTCTTTTTCAAAATCTTTCTTTAATTCTTCTCTCGTCTCTTTTTCAATTAAATCATCTAAATAAAAAATTTGATTGTATCTGTCTTCTATTTCTTTAATACTTAAAACATATTCTCTTGATATTTCTTTATCTAAAATATCTTCTTCAATTTCTTCAATATCTTCATCTTCTACTACATTTTTTTCTTTTTCAACAACTTGTTGCATTTCTTGTTTTAATTTATCCCATTCTTTAAGGATACCATCCACTATTTCTTTTTCTTGATTATTTAAATTCAAAAGATTTACAGTTTCTTCGAACAAATACATAGTCCTTTCAACCGCGTAAATAGTATCCATTACCTTTAGATAATCACCATCTTTCATAATTTCTTCTATTGACAAACAATCATCATAGTTTCTTTTGAAATCTTTAGGGAAAAGGAGATGTGCTAATCTATCCCAAGGGTTATTCAAAGACCAACAAGAATGAATAAATAGCAACACACTTCTCATATCTCTATCTTGTGAATTTTGTAAACAATTTCCAATTGTTAACAAAACCGAAAGAATTCCGTCAATTTGCAAACCTACTAAATATTTTATTCTTGTTTCACTATCTTCATATTTCATTGCAGATTCAATTAAATATTCCCAAGGAGCTTGTAATGTATTTCCTATAACTAAAGATCCTTCTGATTTTTCTAATAGTTCTTTCACTTTACTGTTGTTTTCACCTGTTTCTTTACCTAAAAGAGAATAAAAACTACTTATATCTTCAATTTTTTTACTTTTTAAATCGTCTAAAGTTATTTTATACCTTACATCTGCTTCCGTTCTATTTTTTATTTTATCTGCTAAATCATCATTTAAGAAATTCAACAATTCATCTGCTCTTTTTTTAGCTTCTTCCTTAGTTTCTCCGGCTTTAATAAAATCCTCATCAAATAATCTTGTATCTATCATTTCTAAATTAGAAGAATCTTCAATAGAATCTTTTAATGGTAAATAATAGCTTTTATCATGTGTTTGTCCTGAAAGTTCTATTGCAGCATTACTTTTTACATTACCAGTAACTATCACTTTATCAATATCTCCAATAAAAGCCTCTTCAAATTTCTTATATTCAGTGTCACCACTATATGCAAGGTTTGTTAGATATTTTTCAAATTTTTCATCATAATTTTCATCATCAATATATAAACCGGCTTCTTCTCTTTTCTGCTCATTTGTTATTACATTTATAACATTTTTTACTTTTTTAAAAATTTCATTAAAATTATATTTATCAACAAATGATTTTTGTTCTTCTTGTTTTTGTTTTTCAGAATATTCTTTTAATGATACACCCTCTTTATAAAGGTCTCCGTTTTTATAACTAAGAACTTTTTCACTAGCTCCTTCAATAAATTTGTTTAAATATGGATTTAAGAATATTTGTTTTGCTGCTTCTTTAGCATTATCCGATAATTTACCCTTTGAAAATAAACTGAGAACTGTTGCAAAACTTGTTGCTTTTTCTTCGTTATTTATAATATCAACAATATAATTTTCTAATTTTTCACTATCTTGTCCAAATTCTTTTGCTATTACATCTGCTATAAGTTCTACACTTTGAAGATCAATATCATCACTTTCTACCTTTTCTGCATTAACTACTTTTTTTGCTATCTTTTCTATATAAGGAGATTGTTCAAGTGCTTTTTTAATATCATCTTTAGTACTACCAGGTTTTAAATTTAAATCCTGTAATAAATTTTGTTGAGTCTTTGTACTTAATGAGGCTATCAATGTTGCCAAAGTTTGGAAGTTGATTTCTTTTTGTTCTTTGGCTATTTCGTAATATGTTTTTTCCGCTTCTTTTACCCCGCCCTGAACATTCGGCGTTATTACTATGTAACTTACTCCTTCGTTCTGTAAAATATCGGTTACCGTTTGGCTGTGGAATCCTCCCGTTACTATTACATCCAACCTTGTCACTCTGTCCATATTCTCTATTATCTTATTTGTCTCTTTCGGCTCTTCTTTTACTTCCTCTATTTCATATGTCTCTATCCCGTCAAATATGT
>NZ_CACWEU010000222.1:0-2261 GCF_902760015.1 Candidatus Ruminimicrobium bovinum | reverse complement strand
CGATTTCAGATATTTGTTTGCAAAAGAACAATATTGTAATATGGTAAACAAAATAAAAACTTACATAAAAGACGGTGATATTTTTCAGGCAGTATTATCAAACAGAATTGATGCCGATGTTGAGGGAAGTTTGTTGGATACTTACAGAATTTTAAGAACAACAAACCCGTCGCCGTATATGTTTTATTTCTGCAGTAACGATATTGAAATAGCCGGTGCTTCACCTGAAACATTGGTAAAACTTAATAACGGTGTTTTACACACTTTTCCTTTAGCGGGAACCCGCCCCAGAGGAAAAACTCAAGAACAAGATTTACAACTTGAAAAAGAACTTCTTTCGGATAAAAAAGAACTTGCCGAACATAATATGCTTGTTGATTTAGGCAGAAACGATTTAGGTAAAATAAGTAAATTCGGTTCGGTCCAAGTAGAAAAATATATGAGTATAGAAAGATTTTCTCATGTTATGCATATCGGTTCAACCGTTAAAGGTGAAATAAGAGCTGATAAATCGGCACTTGATGCCATAGATACCGTTCTTCCTGCGGGAACACTTTCCGGTGCTCCTAAAATAAGAGCATGTCAAATTATAAATGAACTTGAAAAAAATAAAAGAGGTATTTACGGAGGAGCAATAGGATATATTGATTTTTCGGGTAATATGGATACTTGCATTTCCATAAGAATAGCTTTTAAGAAAAATAATAAAGTATTTGTTCGTTCCGGGGCAGGTATTGTTGCAGACAGTGTTCCTGAAAAAGAGTATCAGGAATGTATAAATAAAGCACAAGCGGTTATTAATGCTTTAAAATTTTCTGCCTCGCAGAAAATTTGAGGTATGGAGGTATAGAAGAAAAGAGGTATAGATGTATAACGACATTCATACTTCCAATCGTCAAAATCACGAAGTGATTTTCGTCCATACTTCCATACATCTATACATCAAAAAATCGCTTTGCGATTTTTTAGGAGGCAATATGATTTTATTAATAGATAACTATGATAGTTTTGTTTATAACCTTTATCAATATATCGGTTCTATAAATCCCGATATAATCGTAAAAAGAAACGATGAAATTACATTAAAAGAAACAGAAAAATTAAATCCTGAAAAAATAATTTTATCACCGGGACCGGGAAAACCTTCCGATGCGGGTATTTGTATAGATTTAATTAAATATTTTGCAGGGAAAATTCCCATATTTGGTGTATGTTTAGGACATCAGGCAATATGTGAGGCATTCGGTGCAAAAATATCTTATGCAAAAGAACTTATGCACGGAAAACAATCCGAAATAACAATTGATACAAATTGCCCTATTTTTAAAGGACTTGATAATAAAATTATTGTAGGAAGGTATCATTCACTTGCAGCATTAAAAGAGACATTACCTAAAGAACTAAAAATTGTCGCAACAAGTGATGATAATGAAATTATGGCTGTTTGGCACGAAAAATATAATATATTCGGTGTTCAATTTCATCCGGAATCGGTACTTACTCCGAACGGATACACTATTATAAAAAATTTTTTGAGAGGATAAAAAATGATTAAAGAGGCAATAATAAAAGCGGTAGCAAAACAAAATTTAAGTTTTGAAGAATCTAAAACGGTAATAGATGAAATAATGAGCGGACAGGCAAGCCAAATACAAATGTCGGCTTTTTTAACGGCAATGTCGGTAAAAAAAGAAACAATAGAAGAAATTACCGGTGCTGCAGCCGGTATGAGAAAACATTGTATAAAACTTCTTAACGATATGGATATATTGGAAATTGTCGGAACCGGCGGAGACAAATCCAATTCGTTCAACATTTCAACAACCTCGGCATTTGTTGTATCTGCGGCAGGAATTCCCGTAGCAAAACACGGTAACAGAGCCGCATCAAGTAAATGCGGAGCTGCAGATGTATTGGAGGCACTCGGAGCAAAAATAACAATTTCCCCTGAAAAAAGCAAACAAATATTAGATAAAATAAATTTTTGTTTTTTGTTTGCACAAAATTATCATATAGCAATGAAATATGTTGCACCTGTCCGAAAAGAACTCGGAATAAGAACAATATTTAATATTTTGGGACCGTTGGTAAATCCCGCGGGAGCAAATATGCAATTATTAGGTGTTTACGACGAAGATTTAATTGAGCCCATGGCAAAAGTGTTATCCAATTTAGGTGTTAAAAGTGCCATGGCGGTTTACGGAACGGACGGGCTTGACGAAATTTCCGCAAGTTCGGTAACAAAAGTTTGTGAAGTTGTT
>NZ_CACWEU010000221.1:0-13251 GCF_902760015.1 Candidatus Ruminimicrobium bovinum | reverse complement strand
TGCAGGTGTTCCCGGATAGGAAGCTGCAAATTTTAGTCCTGCCTCGTAAGCTCCCTGTGCAAGAGCTTCGTTTCCTGATAAAAGTTTGTAGTTTTTCATAATGTTATATTTTACTATAAATCAAATTGAAGGTGCAAGAAAAATTTGCAGAGTAAATTTAGAGTATGTATCGGAAAATTATAGGATTATAAACAGTAAAAAATTTTTAAGATGCGCATTTTGATAAAAATTGATGAATTTTTACAAGGGCAAGTGTATCCTGGCAACAATATTGTAAAAGTTCTTTTTTTATTTCTTCTTCTTTTTCTTTGGAATACATATTCATTGCCATATATGCAAAATGTGCCGAAGCCGAACCGCCTTCGGCTATATCCAAATTGTCGTAATTCATATTTTTAACAAGCACGGGCAACACTTTTTTTATTGAAGTTCTTCCGTGGAAATTTTTGTCGTAATAATTATTCCTTAATATCACTTCAAAATCAACAATTCTTTCCGCAACATTACGTATTTTTTCCGAAAGTTCGGGAAACAATTTTGCTAAATTCAATATAATGTTGTGTTCAAAATCCGAATATGTTATTATGCTGCCTTCCGTTTGTAAATTTTCAATTAAATTCATTATCAATTGTTTACGGCAGTCTTTTTTGGGGTCGGCAATAAATTCAAAATGTTCAATTTTATTAAAATTTAAGTCGGAAACTTTGTGTAAAGAATATTGTGTAATAATTTGCGAATGCGGTGCAATGTTTGCATATACCGGATAAATTGTCATCATGGATTCAAAATCCAAATAATAAAACGGTAACTTTAATTTATTCAAATCATTTTTTAAATTAGGGTTTATAAAAATTTTGTCGTTTATTATACAGTCTTTTACTGTTTTTTGAGCAGGTGTAAGTTCTATTGTATCGGGAACATCTTCAACTTTGCTTATATTCAACTGTTTAAGTTGTTCAAAAACTTTTGCCGACAATCTCGGCAAATCAAAGATATGGTATTTAATATCTTTACCTACACATTGCAAAAATAAAGGACAGTTTTTACAGATTAATTTTAAATTTGCCGGCGGAACAGTTTCGGAAGTTAAAGAAGTTTTTATTTCTTCAAAAGTTTTTTCAATTTCCTCGGCTTTTGAAAATACTTCAAAACTGCAGTCTTTTTCACTGAACAATAAATTTACGGGAGAACTTAAATAAAAATTTTTTGATAATAAAAACAAAGAAGCTTTATTAATACATTGAATATTTTTTGATGCTATAAAACAACAGTAAGCCAAATCCGATATATATTTGTTTTTACATTTATTTCCGGATTTTATTTCTATAATTTGCCAGCCGGTATCGGTTCTTTTTAATATATCGGTTTTTGCAATAAAACCGTTATACTCAAAAGCCGGTTCAAATATTGTATTAACATTTTTATCTTGTATCAGTTGTTTGGTTTTAAGAATTGCTTCCTGAAAATTGGCAGCTTGCACTTTAACGGCATCTTTAAAAAGCAGTTGCGCCGCAGAGTGAATTTTTTTCGATTCAAAAATTAAAAAATTATCACTGAAAGAATTTTCTTTTTTAATTAAATCTCTGTATAAGTGCCATGCAAGTTTAGGACACTGCAAATATTTCAAAAAAATACTTTTGGATATCGGTTTCATTATAAATAGTTTTTCTTTCTTTCAAGTTCTTCAACAACGGTGTAAGGAACTTTAATTTTACCTATCATATTATGTTCGCCGTCGGGGCTTTTACCGTGGCAATCGGAACCGCCCGTAGCTGCCAAATCGAATTTCTCGGCAAGCATAAGCAATTTTTTTGATATATGTTGCGGATGTCTGCTGTGCCAAACTTCTATACCGTCAAGTCCGTCACGAACAAGACTTTCTATAATTAAAGGGTTATTATAATGCCCGTAATAAGGATGTGCCAAAACCGCCAAACCGCCGCTTTCATGCAGCAAATTTATTGCCTGTGCAGGTGTTATTGCATATTTGGGAACATAAGCACTTTTATCGGTTCCCAAATATTTTTGAAATGCTTCCTGGACGGTAGAAACATAATTTTCGGCAATTAGTGCTTTTGCAAAATGAAGTCTTCCTATAACTTTTTCATCAACGGACTCCACCAAACCTTCTTTTTTTAATTTAAGTCCTAACCCGTCTAATTTTTGAAAAATTTTCTCGGCTCTTTCTTTTCTTGCCTGTTTAAAAACATTAAGTGCCTGTTTAAACTTTTCGGATTTCCAGTCTATATAGTAACCTAAAATGTGCATTTCCATTTTAGTTTGCTCGTCACATTCTGCAGATAACTCTATTCCAGGAATAACTTCCACATTGTATTTTTTACCGGCTTCCAATGCTTCTTCAATACCGTCAACGGTATCATGGTCTGTTACTGCAACGGCTGCCAAACCTGTTTTGGCGGCATACTCTACAACTTCCGTAGGTGTAAAAGTTCCGTCGGAAAAATGCGTATGAATATGTAAATCTACAAAAAAATGTTCATCCGTCATTTATAACAACTCCGAAGATAAAGCTGCCAATTCACTTCTTTCACTTTTTGAGAACATTAAATGTCCGTAAACGGGTTGACCTTTAAACCTTTCAACAAGGTAAGTTAATCCGTTTGAAGATGCATCCAAATAAGGATTATCTATTTGATACGGATCACCGGTTAAAACTATTTTGGTTCCTGTTCCGGCCCTCGAAATTATTGTTTTTATTTCATGCGGTGTAAGGTTTTGTGCATCGTCAATAATAATATATTGCCTTGGTAAAGACCTTCCTCTTATATAGGTTAAAGAATCTATTTCAATTTGTCCCGAACTGAAAAGATAATCTATTTTTTCGTCAACTTTTGAATCGTCATGACCTTTGTCTACCAAAAATTCCAAATTATCGTTTATTGCACCCATCCATGACGAAAGTTTTTCTTCTTTTGTTCCCGGCAGAAAACCGATATCCTTACCCATGGGAATAATAGGACGGGCAATATATAGTTTTCTGAATTGATGTTCTTCAACCGTTTTTTGTAAGCCCGCGGCTAAAGCAAGTAAAGTTTTACCTGCACCGGGAAGCCCTATAAGCGTTACCAAACTTATTTCGTTACAAAGCAAAAGTTCAAAAGCAAACCTTTGTTCTATGTTTAAAGGTTTTAAGCCCCAAGGTTGAGAATTGATATGGAACAAAGGAAGTAATGCTTTATCTTTTACCGAATATTTTGCAAGTGCACTTTTTGAAGAGCCCGCAACATCTTTCAAAGCAACAAATTCATTGGGATAAAAATCACCTTCAAGAACCAATTTTGAATTTTTATAAAAATAATCTATTCTGTCGGAAGAAACTTGTATTTCCCTCCAACCTTTATATATTTCGTCAATTTTAACTTTGGCTTTTTCATAATCCTGTGTATTTATATCAAGGATTTCGGCTTTTATTCGTAAATTTATATCTTTTGTTATAAAAATTACATTTTCGCCTTTTTGTTTTAGATATAATGCAACCGATAATATTTGATGATCGTCTTTTGAAACGGCAAATTCTTCCGGAAAACTGACCTGATGCATCATTTCAATAAATAATGTTCCTCCGTTTTTTATAGGAACACCCTGCGATAATTTTCCTTTTAATCTTAAACCGTCTAAAATTCTTGAAATTTGCCTTGCGCTTCTGCCGTGTTCGTCATTAAATTTTTTAAAACGGTCAAGCTCTTCTATAACGGTCAACGGAATAACAACTTTATTGTCCGCAAATGCAAAAATTGAATCAGGGTCATGTAATAAAACATTGGTATCCAATACAAAAGATTTTATTGCCATAATAAAAGCCCCCTTTATTTATTTACTTAATATAGATTTTATAATATTTAAAAAAAAATGTGAAACATTTTAATTTGATATAATGTCTAATTATCGGATGCGGTAAATTTATAAAATTGAGGTAAAACAATGAAAACAAAAATAATAATAAGTTTAATGTTAATGCTTACTTTATCGGTAACTTCATTTGCGGGCGGTCCGCACCGCGGTCCGGGGCATGGTCCGCATCATCCGCCTCATCATCATGGCGGGCACGGACATCACGGATATTACTACAGCAGTCGTTCAAATGCGGTATATGCATTTTTGGGCTTAACCGCACTTACCGCCTTTGCCGTTGCAGCAAGTAATTCCGCAAAGAGAAATAAACCGAGAGAAGTTGTTGTTGTTGAAAAACAACCGGTTCCTTCGGAAAACTTAACTTTAAGTCAATTGCAACAGGAAAGTATGCAAAGATTGTTTGATACAAACAGACAAAAACTTGATATGTTAAGAATTGAAAAAAATACAAAAGCCGTTACTTTGGAACAGGAAAGAGCAAAAGCCGTTCCTAACCAAGCAACAATAAGTAAGCTTGAAAACGAAATATCAAACTTATCAATGGAAATATATAAAACGGAGCAAAATACAAATATTGAACTTCAACGAATACTTACTCCTGCGCAGTATGAAGCAATGAGAAATTCACAACTTTAAAATAAATTTAGTTTATAAGTTTATAGGGTTATCGGGTTATAGGTTATTTTTTTGGTTTTCGTTACTAAACTTATAATCTTATAACCCTATAATTCAATAACTTTTATTGTTTTATAAATAAATTTGATATTTCTTTTAAGCTCGGAAAGTGTGCCGGAATTATCAATTGTAATGTCTGCAAGTTTCATTTTTTCTTCTATAGGCATTTGAAGTGCAATTCTTTTTTCGGCTTCCTTTTTTGAAAGGTTGTCTCTTTTCATCAACCTTTTTAGTTGCAGGTGATATTTTGCATATATAACAATAACTTTATCACAAACCCTGTCAAGCCCTACTTCAAAAAGTAACGGAGCATCAACAATAATATCGGTGGTTTTATATTTTTTTGCAATTACTTCATTTGTTTTTTTTATTATATGCGGATGAATTATTTTTTCAAGTTCGGTTTTTGCCTGTTTATCGCTAAAAACTATAAGCCCTAATTTTTTTCTATCAAGTTCACCGTTAGGTTTTAATATATCTTTACCGAAAACTCGGACTATATCGGCTAAACATTTACTGCCTTTAACCGTTAATGTTCTTGACAACTTATCGGCGTCAATTATATAACAGCCGAGTTGTTTAAATATTTTGGATGATTGACTTTTACCGGTAGCTATTGAACCGGTGAGACCTATTATCACTTTTACCTCTTAAAAAATTGCAAAGCAATTTTTGATGTATGGATGTATAGATGAACGGACGTATTGAAAAGACAACGACACTGGATTGCTAAAGGACTAAAACCCTTTACAATGACAAATTTATTTTTTGTCGTTGCTGTTTCGTTGTTATCCCTCTATACATCTATACTTCTATCCCTCAAACAAATTGCTTAGCAATTTGTTTTTAAGTTGTTCCAATTAGTTCCTGTTTTTACATCCACAAGTAACGGAACATCCAATTTTACTGCCGTTTCCATTTCGTATTTTAGCAATTTTAATATTATATCTTTTTCTTCAAAAGGAACTTCCAAAAGTAAATCGTCATGAACCTGTATTAATATTTTTGATTTTAAATTTTGTTCTTTTAATTTTTTATAAATATTTATCATCGCTATTTTTATAATATCGGCAGATGTTCCCTGAACGGGAGTATTTAATGCCATTCTTTCACCGAACATTGCAATTTGTTTATTTGCGGAATTAATTTCCGGAATATATCTTATTCTTCCGGTAATTGTTTTAACATATCCTTTTTGTTTTGTTTCTTCTATTATTTGCTTGGACCAATTTTTAATACCCGGGTATTTTAAAAAATAATTATCAATATATTCTTTTGCCTGTTTAACGGAAATATCAAGTTGTTTTGCCAAACCGAACGAAGATATTCCGTAAACTATACCGAAATTTATGGATTTTGCCGCCGACCTTTGTTGTTTTGTTACATCTTCCTTTTTTTCAATATTAAAAATTTCCATAGCCGTTGCGGTATGAATATCGGCACCTGAGTTAAATGCTTTTATTAAATTTTTATCCTTTGAAATATGTGCCAACGAACGCAAATCTATTTGAGAATAATCGGCCGAAATAAACATCTTACCTTCATCGGCAACAAAAGCATTTCTTAATTTTTTACCGTATTCGGTTCTTACCGGGATATTTTGCAAATTCGGGTCTGACGACGATAACCTGCCGGTTGTAGTTACCGCCTGGTTAAATATTGTGTGAATTCTTTCTCCTTCAAGTTCAACAAATTTATTTATAGAGTCGATATAAGTTGTTTTTAATTTTTGCAATTCTCTGTATTTTAAAATTTCATTTGCAATTTCATATTCGGCAAGTTCCAACAAAACAGATTCGTCTGTAGAATAACCCGTTTTTGTTTTTTTTATTGCAGGAAGTTGCAGTTTTTCAAAAAGAACGGTTGCAAGTTGTTTAGGTGAATTTATATTAAATTTTTCTTGTGCAATATTATAAATATTTTGTTCAATGCTTGCTGTTACCGTTGTAACTTCTTTATCAAAATTATCCAAAAATTCTTTATCTATTTTTATTCCGGTTTCTTCCATATCATAAAGAACATTAACAACCGGCATTTCTATATTAAAAAATAAATTTTGTAAATTATTTTTTTTAAGTTCGTCGGTTAATTTATTTTTTAAATTATAAATACCGATTGTTTTCGAGCAGGAATATTCGCCGAGTGTTTCAATTGAAAGATTATCCGGCTTAATTTTTTTTGCACCTTTTGAAAAAATTTCTTCTTCGGTTTTTATATAGAAATTTAAAAATTTTAATGCTAAATTCTCAACGGTATGTTTTTGTGCCGGGTTTATGCAGTAAGAAGCCAACATAACATCAAAAAAAATATTTTGTAAATTTATATTTATCGTTTTTAAAATATGCTTTACAAATTTCAAATCATGTCCGATAAAATTTATATCTTTACTTTCAAAAACAGGTTTGAATATTTCAACAAATTCTTCCTGTTTAACTTGCTGTAAAATAAAATCATTATGATTTATCGGTATGTAATAATTGTTATCCTGCCCGTAACATAAAGAAACACCGACAATTAAATCCTGCATAATACCATGTCCCGATGTTTCAATGTTTATTACAATTTCATTTTGTTGCAATAAATTTTTTTGCAAAATTTCAGCTTTTTCTTTTGTGTCAATTATTATCGGATTATTTTTTATTTCTTTAATAATATTTTCATTTCGTTTTTCATGAGGAACAGACGGCATAAAACTATAAAGTTCATATTCTTTCAAAAAATCCAGGGCATGTTCAAACAAATTATCATTAAATTTCATTTGTTCAAGTGAAGTTTCAACAGGGACATTAAGTTCAAGTTGCACTAACTTTTTACTTAATAACAATGTATCGGCACCATCTTTTATTGCCTGTGATAATTTTCCTTTTATTGAATCCGCATTTGCAATAATATTTTCCACTTGCCCGTAAGTATTTATAAGTTTAACTGCAGTTTTTTCGCCTATTCCTTTAACACCGCAAACATTGTCGCAACTGTCACCGGTTAAAGCAAGCATATCTGTAATATTTTCAGGATATAAACCGTATTTCTCAAAAACTTTTTGACGGTCAAACATTATGTTTTTAGCTTCGTTCCAAATGTTTATGTTTTCATTTACCAGTTGAAACAAATCTTTATCACCGGTAACAATAACAACTTTTATGTTTTGTTGTTCCGCTTTTTTGGCTATTGTTCCTATAATATCGTCGGCTTCAAAACCTTCTTTTTCAAAACATGCAAGTTCCATTGCTTTTACGGCTTGGCGTGCGATAGGCATTTGCGTTATTAAATCCGCATCAAGCGGTTTTCTGTTTGCTTTATATTCCGGTGATAATTTATGCCTGAAGTTTTTTGACGGATGGTCAAAACATACGGCAATGTAATCCGGATGTTGTTCATTTTTTACTTTATTTACAAGTTTTATAAAACCGTAGACGGCATTTGTCGGAATACCCTTTGATGTTGTTAAAGGTTTTATTGCATGGTATGCTCTGTGAATATATGCACTTGCATCTATGATATATAAAACTTTACTCATAAAAAAAACACTCCGTAATCTTTTGGCTGGAAAGTTTACAGCTTAGGGCTGATAGTTTAACAACAAAATTACAATGTGTAATATAAAATATTCTTTGTCGCTGTTTGTCGTTAATTATAAATTTTACATTATACATTATAAATTGTTTTCTAAGTAATGTTGTGCCGAAATTGCGGCGGTTGCACCGTCACCCGCTGCGGTAACTACCTGCCTTAAAATTTTTTCCCGAACATCACCGCAGGCAAAAACACCGTTAACGGATGTTTTCATATTATCGTCGGTTATAATATAACCGTTTTGATTTAATTTTATTTTGCTATTACTTAAAAAACCTGTATTCGGCAACCATCCTACAAAAACAAATATTCCGTTTACTTCTAATGCGGATATATTACCGTTTTTAACATTTTTTAATTTTATCCGTTCAACAGTATCTGTTCCGGATATTTCTTCAACTACACTATCATAAATTATATTTATTTTCGGTTCTTTAAAAACTTTTTCCTGTAAAATTTTTGCCGCTCTAAAAGCATCTCTTCTGTGAATTAAATTAACTTTTTTAACAAATTTTGTAAGATACAATGCTTCCTGCAGTGCGGAATCTCCGCCGCCTATAACGGCAATTTCTTTTTCTCTGAAAAAAGGACCGTCACAAGTTGCACAATAAGAAACACCTTTACCCGTAAATTCTTTTTCTCCGGGGACATTTAATTTTTTAAAATTTGCACCGCTTGCTATAACAACCGTTTTCGTTAAATATTCCTTATCATCTGAAAGTATAATTTTTTTTATTTCTTCTTCGGTTTGTATTGAAACAACTTCACCGTAAGTTATTTCACAACCGAAAGTTCTTGCCTGTTTTTCCATTTTTACCGACAAATCAAAACCGTTTATTCCATCTTCAAAACCCGGATAGTTTTCAAGATGGTCGGTTATTGCTATTTGTCCGCCGCAACCGGCTTTTTCAATAAGCAAAGTTTTAAGTCTTGCCCTTGAAGTGTAAATTCCGGCAGAAAGTCCAGACGGACCTCCGCCGACTATTATAACATCATATAACATAACTTTATCCTTTAATCCAATAATGCTTTAATATTTTCCTGCCAATTTGTTTCCAAACCCTGTCTGTAACCTAAATATTTATTTGCAACAGTTCCGTTTTTATCAATAATAAAAAATGCAGGAATACTTCTTATTCCGTAATCAGTTATAACTTTATTGTTGCTAAGTAAAATTTTATACGTAATCCCCTGTTTTTCAACAAATTTAGCAACAGTATCTTTATCTTCACTTAAATTTATTCCTAAAAAACAAACATCATTATTATCTTTATATTTTTCATAAAGTTCTTCAACAGCAGGAATTGATGCTCTGCACGGCGGACACCATGTTGCCCAAAAATCCACAAAAACAACTTTGCCTTTAAAATCTTCCAACGAAACGGTTTTTCCGGATAAATCTTTAAGTTCAAAATTAGTTGCTTGTTCCGCACAAGCAATATTTGTAAACATTAACATAACAAACAAAACAACCGATAAAATTTTATTAAATAATTTCATTTAATTCCCTCACTATATCTGTTTTTGGTCTAAAACCTACCATTTTATGAACAGCCCTTCCACCTTTAAAAATTATTAAACAAGGAATTGAAGTTATTTGAAATTGCGACGATAATGACATATTTTCGTCGGTATTTACCTTGCAAACTTTCACCTTTCCTTCAAATTCTTTTGCTATTTCGTCTATTACCGGTAACAACATTTTACATGGTCCGCACCAGGTTGCCCAAAAGTCAACCAATACCGGAATTTGTGATTGTAAAACTTCCTGAGCAAAATTTGCTTCGGTAACATTTATTTCTGCCATAATATCCTCCTATATTAACCGTATTTTAAGGTAGATATTGATTATATAAAAATGAGAGATAATTTAAAAGACAAAACACATTAAAAGCCAGCAAAAAGGTTGACAAAAATGGTTTTTTAATATATAATGCACAGACATTTAGCAATACAATCGCAGTAACTCGGGAAGTGGCGTAGCTGGCTAGCGTACCTGCTTTGGGAGCAGGGGGTCGCGGGTTCAAATCCCGCCTTCCCGACCAATTAAAATTTCAGTTTATAATTAATCAAAAAATAACATCTGCTTATTGTTTATTCAACTTTAATAACGGGAAATATATTTATTTCTAATGTTATATTTTTTTATTTTCAACCTTTAACAGTGCACTGCGGGCAGCAAATTGTTCTGCTTGTTTTTTTGAATTGCCTGTTCCTTTCCCGAAAAACTTGTCTTTTACATAAACCGCTATTTCAAATTTTTTATCGTGGTCGGGACCTGTTTCTTTTACGACAACATATTTCGGTAAAGTTTGAAAATCGGATTGAATTTTTTCCTGCAACTTGGTTTTATAATCAATTATTTTAAATTGTTTATGAGATTTTAGGAAAGTTTCTATAAAACTTTTGGTAACTTTAAAACCGCCGTCTAAAAAAATTGCACCGGTAACAGCTTCAAAAGAATCGCACAACAAAGTATCTCTTTTTCTGGCGGAATTTTTTTCTTCATTTTTACTTATAAGAATAAATTTATCCAACTTTATTTCTTTAGCCCAAACGGCTAAATTTGCAGCCGAAACTATTTGTGCCTTTATTTGGGAAAGAATTCCCTCTTCCTTATCCTGATACTTATTGTATAAATAGCTTGAAACTATAGCGGACAGAATACTGTCACCTAAAAATTCCATCCGCTCGTTACAATATAGTATACCGTTTTCGGAAGAATAAGATTTATGTGTCAAAGCTAATTTCAATAATCGTTCATTTTTAAACTTATATTTAATTATGCTTTGAAGTTCTTTAATATTATCAATATTATCCGACATATTTTTTTAATATTACAACGGCATTATGTCCGCCGAAACCCAAAGAGCTCGACAAAGCGCAATTTATCTGCTGTTGTCTTGCAACATTAGGAACATAGTCTAAATCACAGTCGGGGTCGGGTGTTTTATAATTTATCGTCGGATGTATAAAACCGTTTTGCATACATGCAATTATTGCAATTGCTTCAACAGCACCTGCAGCACCTAATAAATGACCGGTCATCGACTTTGTAGAAGATACCGGTATTTTATATGCTTTATCACCGAAAACCTTTTTTATTGCCAAAGTTTCGGTTTTATCATTCATCGAGGTAGATGTTCCGTGTGCATTGATATAATCAATTTCATCTTTTGAAACACCTGCATCTTTTATTGCAGCTTCCATAGCAGCCATTGCGCCGTTTGCTTCCGGATGGGGTGCCGTCATATGATATGCATCGTCGGAAGCACCGTATCCTGCAAATTCGGCATAGATTTTTGCATTTCTTTTTAAAGCATGTTCCAAAGTTTCAAAAACAAGTATACCTGCACCTTCACCCATCATAAAGCCGTCTCTGTCTTTATCAAAAGGTCTTGATGCCGTTAATATATCGTCGTTTCTTGTGGAAAGCGCTTTAGAACTGCAAAAACCCGCAATTGAAATAGGCGTTATTGTTGCCTCTGCACCGCCGGTAATTATAACATCGGCATCACCGTATCTTAACAAACGAAGAGCTTCACCCATTGCATTGTTTGATGAAGCACAAGCACTTGTTACGGTATAATTGGGACCGGTAAAACCGTATTCTATTGCAATTTCACCCGGTAACATATTTGTTATTAACATCGGAATTAAAAAAGGACTTACTCTTCTCGGTCCTTTTTCCATTAAGGAGGTATGTTCTCTTTCAAGAATTTCCATACCGCCTATTCCTGTTCCGGTAACAACACCTATTCTTGATAAATCTTCTTTTGTTAAATCAAGCCCGGAATCGGCAATAGCTTCCCTTGCAGCGGCTATACCGAATTGATTAAACCTTGCCATCCTTCTTGCTTTCTTTTTATCTATATAATTTTCCGGATTAAAATTTTTTATATTACCCGCAAATTTTGCCGAAAAATCGGTAGTATCAAAAGCATCAATGAAGCTGGCACCGGATTTACCTTGTTTTAAACTTTCGGTAAATTCTTTAACGGTTAAACCTATAGGAGTTACAGCTCCTATACCTGTAATAACTATCCTTTTTTTATTCATAACTTCCCAACTTACTTAGCCTGATGGGCATTTATGTATTCGATAGCTTGTCCTACCGATTGAATTTTTTCAGCTTCTTCATCAGGAATTTCAATACCGAATTCTTCTTCAAAAGCCATAACCAATTCTACGGTATCTAATGAATCTGCACCTAAATCATTTATAAAAGATGCACCCGGAACAACTTCAGCCGGATCTACTCCTAATTGTTCAACAATAATTTCTTTTACTCTTGTTTCTATGTCTGCCATTTTTAACTTCCTCCCTTTTTTATTGCGACCAACTTTTTACTTTTACTATATTTTTAAATAAATTACAAGCCCTTAAAACTACATGTACATTCCGCCGTTAACGTTTATAACGTTTCCGGTAATGTAAGAAGAATCTTCACTTGCCAAAAATAATGCCGAATTTGCAATATCCTGTGCCTCACCCAATCTTTTTAAAGGTATTACTTCGGCATATTTTTTCTTTACATCTTCCGATAAAGCATCAGTCATTGCCGTTCTTATAAAACCGGGTGCAATTGCATTAACCAAAATATTTCTTGATGAAAATTCTTTTGCACATGTTTTTGTTAAGGCAATAACTCCGCCTTTTGATGCGGAATAATTCGCCTGTCCGGGGTTACCCATAATACCTACAACAGATGCTATATTTATAATTCTGCCGTGTCTTTGTTTGAACATGGTTCTTGTAACGGCTTTAATTGAATTAAATACACCTTTCAAATTTACAGATATTACCGCATCCCATTCCTGTTCGCTCATTCTTAAAACCAAATTATCTTTTGTAATTCCGGCATTGTTTACTAATATATCAATTTTTGAAAATTTGTCAAGAGTTTGTTTCATCAAATTTTCACAATCTTCAAGTTTTGTAACATTACTTGCAACGGCAATAGTTTCAACATTATATTTATTTTTTATTTCTTCCGCGGCAGCTTGTGCTTTTTCAAAATTAATATCGGTAACAACAATTTTTGCACCTTCTCTTGCAAATGTTTCGGCAATGGTTTTGCCTATACCTTGAGCACTTCCGGTTATAACCGCAACCTGGTCTTTCAATTTC
>NZ_CACWEU010000220.1:0-2374 GCF_902760015.1 Candidatus Ruminimicrobium bovinum | reverse complement strand
CCTTTTAAATTTTCATCTACATTTAATTTTGTAGGTTTAAAAATGTTTACTACAACTTTTATTTTTGGTTTTATTTTAACTTTATTTCCGTAATAAGAAAAAGTTGTATATTGTGTTCCATCTATGTGTATAGGAACTATGTAAGCATCTGTTTTATCTGCTATCACTGCAGGACCAGGATAAATTTTCATCATATTACCTGTAGAAGTAACTCTACCTTCTGGATAAATAACAAGTTTTTGCCCGCTATTTATTTCTTTTATAATAGATTTTACTGCCATAGGTTTGTTCGGTTCTATTTTAAAAAATTTAGTAATGTTTAATAATGGTTTTATATACCACTTTTTTGCAATTATAGGATTTATCGTAAAACATAAATTTTCAGGAATAAATGCCCACAACAAAAAAGTATCTATAAAAGAATTATGATTTGCAATAAACAAAACTTTACCTTGCAAATTTTTTATTTCATCTAACCCTTTTACTTGAACTCTTAAAAAAAGTTTAGATAAAGCAACTATCAACTTTTTATTAAGTAAAACTTTTATTATTGCATTAATCATTTAAGTTCCTTAAACATTTCATATAACTTAGCATAATCTGTAGCACCAGTTCCTATTATAGGAATTCTGTCAACAATTATTATCCTATTAGGCAATATAAAGTTTTCAATTTTTTGTTTTTGAACTTTATTTTCTAACTGTTGTAAAGTTGCAGATTGATTTGTAGTAAACAATACTATTTCTTTTTTACCGTTAACCAACATTGAAAGCAATGCATGCTTAGAATGTTTCCATATATTTGATATGTTAAATTCTAATTCTGTTAACGAAACACTTTCCCCATCAACTTTTGTAAATCTTTGAGATTTTCCTTTTATAAATATAAATTTATCGTTATCAATTTCTACAATATCGCCAGTATCAAACCACAGGTCATCAACTTTTGTAGAAACTAGTTGTTTTTTTTCTATATACCACTTTGCTATATTAGGACCTTTTACTAATAAATGGCTATATCCCACAAAAGCAGTTGTAGATTCCAATTTGCATTCTATAGATGGCAAAAATCGGCCAACACTGTATTGTTTAAAATACATTGGTGTATTTATTGATCTTGTTGATGCTGTGTCTGTAGTTCCATAAGCTTCAAAAATTCGTTTTCCAAAATTATCTTCCCAAATTTTTATAGTTTCTTCTTTAAGTTTTTCTATACCAGCTATCACATACCTAATAGCATAAAAATTGTAAGGATGTGCATTTTTTGCATACCCATTTAAGAAAGTGTCTGTTCCTAAAAGAACAGTTGAGTTTGTATCATAAACTAATTCTGAAATCATTTTATATTGCAATGGCAAATGATACAAAAATACTTTTATTCCTCTAATCAATGGCAAAAATGTTCCTGCTACAAGCCCTAAAGATGAAAATATTGGCATAGCATTAAAAAAACTATCTAAAATACCAAAATCCATAACACTTGAAATTTGTGCCATTTGAGCTTGAATATTCCTATGTGTTAAAATTACGGATTTACTTTTTCCTTTTAATGCAGAAGTAAATAAAATAACAGCTGGAGAGTTTACATCAAAATTTGAACAAATATTTTTATAACATGTTCTTGGGAAAAAAGATTTTACAAATGCCGACATCTTGTTAAATATTGTACAATTATCCTCTATATCTTCTATATAAATAATATTTATATTATTATTTTTTAAAGCGATTATTAAATTTTCTAATTTCAAAACTTTTATAAAAAATGTAGCTGTATATACTGTTTTAATTCCAACATTTTTTATATTAAAAAGTATATTCTCTATTGTATCTGTATAATTTATCATTGCAGGAATTCTATTAAGTGCCGATAATGCAAAAAATATTTCCATTGTGGATTTAGAATTTGTTGCAATTATACCTACAAATTCTTTATCTTCTGTTTGTTTAATTATCTTACTAGTAAAAGTAAACACTTTATAAATAAATCTTCCCAGTGTGATAGAAGTTCTATTTATATCTTCTAAAATTCTTTTACTTCTACCTACAAAAGATAAATTATTTATTAAAGATTCAAACAAAGTCTTATTGGAAAAGTTGCTAACAAATTTCATTTCACACATAATATCATAAAGTTTTGTAACAGCAATATTTCTTCTTCTAGTATCTGATAAAGATTTATTTACATCTAATTTTCTTGGATGTAATACTGTGAGTTTAATATTTCTTTGCCTTTTACTTTTTGTTTTTGCCCCAAAATATGAAAAATCTGAATATTGTATCCCCTCTATACATATAGGCAAAATATCAGCATTACTTTTATCTGCTATCACTGCAGGACCTGGATAAACTTTCATAAGTCCACCAGTAGTTGTAAT
>NZ_CACWEU010000219.1:0-2848 GCF_902760015.1 Candidatus Ruminimicrobium bovinum | reverse complement strand
AATCAATTGCTTGAAAAAAGAGGGAAACAAGCAACGGATGCTTCAATAAAAAACAAATTACATTTATTTGATGATAAGGATATTCGTGATTTACAGGTATGGTTTAATTTATCATGGTTTGATCCTTATTGGAGAAAGAAAGATGAATTTATAAGTTATCTGTACACAAAAGGTGAAAATTTTACTGAAGAGGATAAAGTAAAACTTATCAATAAACAACTTGATAGTTGCGGAATGATAGTTGAAAAACATAAGCAATTACAGGACAGGGGACAAATAGATGTTTCTGTAACCCCCTTTTTTCATCCGATATTGCCGTTATTGTGTGATACGAATGCCGCACTTGAAGCAACACCCAATATTAACCTACCTAAAAACAGATTTTCAAATAAAGAAGATGCGGATTGGCATATAAGAAATGCGGTTGAATATTACGAAAAATTATTTAATAAAAAACCGTCTGGTATGTGGCCTTCGGAAGGTTCTGTATCCGATGAAGTTATAAAATTAGTTGCCAAAAACGGTTTGCAATGGCTTGCTACCGATGAGTCAATTTTGTTTGCAAGTAACCCTTCTTTTTCAGGTAACAGACAATATTTATTCAGACCGTATAACGTTAACATAAACGGAAATAGTGTGAATATGATATTTAGAGATCATGGCTTATCGGATTTAATAGGTTTTGTTTATTCTAAATGGAATCCGGAAGATGCGGCAACCGATTTTATTGATAAAATTAAAAATATTGCAAAATATATGGAAAATTCTTATTATGCTCCTTTGGTGTCGGTAATATTGGACGGTGAAAATTGTTGGGAATATTATCAAAATGACGGATATGATTTTTTGTCAAAACTTTACTCAAAATTGGAAAAAGAAGAATGTATAGAAACAGTTAGAATAAGTGATTATTTAAACAGATTCCCGCCGAAAGATACGATAAATAATTTAAAAGCGGGTTCGTGGATAAACGGCAATTTCGGTATTTGGATAGGGCATAGTGAAGATAATCTTTCATGGGATTTGTTAAATCAAACAAGAAATTTTGTGGTTGAATATACAAAACAAAACGAACAATTTAAAAATTCGGCTTTGGAAAAAAAGGTGTGGAATATTTTATATGCCGCCGAAGGTTCGGATTGGAATTGGTGGTATGGTGCGGATCATTCATCCGCTAACGATATGATGTTCGATAAATTATACAGGCAACATTTAATTGCAATATACGAATTATTGGGGCAAAAGTCTCCGGATACATTGTATAAACCTATTAAACATTCCGTAACCGTTTCTCAAACGATTGCATTGACTGAACCGAAAAAATTAATTTATCCTAATATTGACGGTAAAAATACTAATTTCTTTGAATGGAAAAATGCAGGTTCTTATTTTGTCGGTTATTCTGGCGGTTCAATGCATCAGGTTTCAACGGTTATATCTTCTTTCTTATACGGTTTTAATTTGGATAATATTTTTTTCGGTATTAAAATAAACGGAGAAAATTTGAAAGAATTGCAAAATTTAAAATTTAACATAAATTTTTTAAATCCTGCAGAACAAAAAATTTCATTTATTTTTGATTTCAATAAGAAAATTAAAGAATATAATATTATGTATTCTGACGGAACAATAAAACAAATTCCTTTTGAAAATATAGTGTTTGATCAAATTATTGAATTAAAAATACCGTTTAATGTTTTACAAATACCGCAACATTACGATAATTTTGAATTAACCATAAGTGTTGATAAAAATTCGTCACAAGTAGAAATTTGGCCGTATCAAACAACAATTGTTTTTCAAAAACCTACTTCTGATTTTAATTACAAAATGTGGAGTGTGTAATGGAAATAAAAGAATTTTATGTTAATAAAACATTATTTAAAGCAATTAGCATTGATTTATGTGACAGTAGTCAATTATTAATGATAACTTCACCTAAAGGTTACATAATGTGCGGATATCTTAATATCAATACCGCACAGAAAAGAGGAGACATTGCTTGCATTGTAACGGGTGTTAAAACAATTGACGATGTTTTAAATTCAAAAATTGTTGCTCTTACTTCAAATGCTCAAAAACTCGGTATTGAAATGAATATGCCGATCAAACAAGTTTTAGAAAAATTATCATAAATAAAAATAAATATGAGGTGTTTCTTCTATGATAAAAAATTTAAAATTTATAATTATATTTTTTGTTATACTGTTTGTATTTATATTTGATAGTTTTGGGCTTGCCGATATTATAGGCAGTAAAGATACAGCAAATGTTTATACATATACATTAAATTCCGAAGACGATGTTATTATTACATCTACAATGACATTGACGGAAAATTATGTTATACGCTTAGACACTCAAACTGCTTCCGGTTTAATAATAAAAAATGAAAATGAAAATTTTAATTATTGGAGCAACGATACAACGCTTTCTGTTAACGGTAATATTTTGCTTGCCAAAATTTACTTATTAAATGAAAATTTAATAAATGCAACAAATTTAATAATAAGTTCCGACAGCTATGTTGAAACAAATGTTGATAATTTGGTTACAACCGGAGGTATTGAAAACGAAGGAATGTTGTATGTAACAGGCGGTAAAAATACAAATATTATAACAGCTTCAAGCGGAACGGTAGTGTTTAATATAAGTACAAATACAATAAGTACAAATAGTGCAAATATAAGTCAGTATGAAGTAATAAGTCAGGGAGAATTTTACAATGAAGCAGAAATAAAAGCAAATAATTATGAGAATTACGGATTAGTCCGCAGCAGCGGAACAATAGAAGTAAGTACATTTACAAATAAAGGTTCGTTTTATACTGATGCCGGTAATATTATTT
>NZ_CACWEU010000218.1:0-2304 GCF_902760015.1 Candidatus Ruminimicrobium bovinum | reverse complement strand
TAAAACTTCCGCCGATATTGCTGCAAATTTTTCGGACAAAAACCTTGTATCATAACCTATTATTACGGCTTTATCCTTTTTATAATTTTTATCATCATTTAAAAGATAATCAGCTATTGCCTGTGTAACGATTTTTACATTATCAAAAGTAAAATCGTCTGCTATAATTCCTCTCCAACCGGATGTTCCGAATTTAATCATTTTTATTACCTCTTTTATTTAGCTTATAAACTAAACAAGCTTATAGCTTATTTACAATATAATATTAAAAAATGCCTTTCTATTTTATAATAAATTAAAGCAAAGTGTAAAGAAAAAAAATTACTTGACAAAAAAAATATACTGTGTTATAATTAGCACTGTTAATATTTGAGCGCTAATATTAAAAGAGTGCTAAAATTACCGTGAGGCAATTAGCTGAAGAGGTGATACGCTGAAAAGCTGAAGAGTTTGTGGTAAAAATCGCAAAGTGATTTTAAGAGGTAAAAATGAGACAAATTTCAAAAAGTATTTTACAGGAGAGAAAAGCAAGGGTTTTATATGCCGTTATTCACGAGTATATAAAAACGGGGAAACCTGTAGGTTCAAATGTATTGGACAAACAATACAATTTTAATTTGTCACCTGCAACATTAAGAAATTTAATGGCAGAACTTGAAAAGGAAGGTTTTTTAACACATCCTCATACATCTGCAGGCAGAATACCGACTGACGAAGGATATAAAGCTTATGTTAATTCGCTGGTTGAATTACAGCGGCTTGCCGTTGAAGAGGAAGACCGAATAAAAAAAGAATATGAGAAAAAAACAAAAGAAATAGAAACATTGCTTGCACAAACTTCAAAAATATTATCGGGTCTTTCAAATTATACGGGTTTTATTACTTCGCCTAAAGCAAATGCCAACGAAATAAGAAACATAGAACTTGTTCCGGTTTCAAAAACACAAGTGTTGGTTGTGTTGCTTACAAAAACCGGTATAGTTAAACATAAAATGATAAATTTAACAATAGACAGCGACGATTTGGATAAACTTAAAAAGTTTTTGAATTCAAAATTAAGAGGATTATCTTTAGAGGAAGCTTCAATAAGAATTTTAACCGAAGTTGAAAAGTATCAAAATAAGCAAAAATCCGTAATTAACCTTGCACGACAAATAAGTGATGTTATAAACAGTATCGGCGAAGATATTTATGTTGACGGTGCATCAAATGTTTTAAGTGTTCCCGATTTTAATGATTTTGAGTCGGCAAAAAGTTTAATTAAATTAAATGAAGATAAAGACCGGCTTATAGAATTGATAGGAAAAGATTTTAATAAATCTAAGATAGAAGTAAAAATCGGCGGGCAGGATTTATCGGAATTAAAAGATTTAAGCGTTATAACGACTTCATATTCCTACGGCGACAAAATAGTAGGTGTTTTGGGAATTATAGGGCCTAAAAGAATGGACTACGATAAAATGATGGCACTTGTAAATTCGGTTTCAAATATTGTAAACGGATTTTTATTAAAAATGGGAGATGAAGAAGATGAAGAATAAAGAAACTCAGGAAGAAAAAATAGAAAAAAAAGCCGAAAAGTTGGCGGAAGAAAAAATAGAAGAAGCCAAAGAAAATTTTGAAGAAACCGAACAAAAAGTTGAAGATGTTGCAAGAGAAGAAAAGTTATCGGAACTTGATATTTTAAAACAATCTTTGGAAGAGAAACAAAAACAGGCAGACGAATATAAAGCGGAATATTTAAGAAGTGTTGCCGAATATCAAACTTTAAGAAACAGAACGGAAAAAGAAAAAGGTGAATACATAAATTACGGTAAAGCAAAAATATTGGAAAAACAAATAAACATATTTGATGTTTTTGAACAGGCAATGATAAGTGTCAGGGCAGGACAGGATTTAAAAAGTATTAAAGTCGGGCTTGAGATGATATACAGCGAATTTGCAAAGATGTTAAAAGAAGAAGGTGTTGAAAAAATAGAATGTTTAAATAAACCGTTTGACCATAATGTATGCGAAGCATTGGACCAGGTTGAAACAGACGAAACAGAAGAAGGAACAGTGCTTGCGGTTTATCAAAACGGTTATAAATTAAACGGCAAACTTTTAAGACCGGCAAGAGTAAAAGTTTCAAAGAAGAAGGCAGAATCTTCTTCCGAAGAAAAAGTTGATTAGGTTTGTCATTCCCGAGGGTTGTAATCGGGAATTCAAGTTGTTTTGTCGTGTCATTCCGGACTTGATCCGGAATCTATGTTAAATAAAAATTGTTCTTTTAAAAATTCTCTTTTTCGCACTCAGTGTCGCCAT
>NZ_CACWEU010000217.1:0-6540 GCF_902760015.1 Candidatus Ruminimicrobium bovinum | reverse complement strand
CACCAAGCCACATTATAAGAACGGTTCCGGTAACAAGTGTCATAACCGTCATAACTATCCATGATAAAGAAGGGTCCAAAACTATCGGCATACCGCTTGGGGTAGGCATTCGGACTATTGCCATTGTGAGCCCGAAAGATTGGATTGCACCTAAAATTAAAGTGCCGTATCTTGTAATTTGGGTAAGTTTTTTTCTGCCGTGTTCACCTTCTTTAGCCAACCTGTCCAAATAAGGAATAACATGTGCACCTTGCATTAAGCTCATAATAATGGATGCGTTAATGTAAGGCATAATACCCATTGAAAACACCGACATTCTGTTTAAAGCACCACCGGAAAACATATCCAAAAAGCCGAGTAATCCGTTGCTGTTTGCATCAAATAAAGATTTAACCGCAGCAGCATTGATACCCGGTATGGGAACGGAAGCTCCTATTCTGTATGCTATAATTATAGCAAGTGTAAACAAAACCTTATTCCTAAGTTGAGGAATTTTGAATATATCTCCGAATGTTTTAAACATGTATTTACCCTATATTTTAATTTTTATTTTATTATTTCCGCTTTTCCGCCTGCTTTTTCAATTTTTGCTTTTGCTGTTTTTGAAAAAGCATCCGCTTTAACGGTAAATTTCTTTTTTAAATCACCGTTTGCAAGAATTTTAACAGGACCGTTTTTCTTTATTATACCTGCAGCTTTTAAGCTTTCTTTTGTAATTTCGGTACCTGCATCAAACTTTGCTTCCAAACTGTTAATATTTACTATTTCATAATGAGTACGGAACTGTTCGTGGCTGAAACCTCTTTTAGGCATTCTTCTGGCAATGGACATCTGTCCGCCTTCAAAGAAAGGCATTTTGCCTTCACCGGATCTTTTTTTCTGACCGTTCATACCTCTGGTACACATTCTGCCTCTGCCTGAACCTACTCCTCTACCCACTCTTATCTTTCTGTGTTTTGCACCTTTAGCAGGTGATAATGTATTGAGAGCTATCATATTTCGGCAACCTCTTTATTTCTTATTTTTGCGACATCTTCTCTTGTCCTTAAATTTTTCAAAGCATCAATTGTAGCATATACGACGTTAAAAGGATTGGATGTTCTCATTGATTTTGTAAGAATATCTTTTATACCGACGGCTTCCAAAACCACTCTAACCGAACCTCCGGCGATAACACCGGTTCCGGCAACCGCAGGTTTTAACAAAACTTTTCCCGCACCGGAAACACCTATAACTTCATGCGGAATACTTGTATTTCTTAAAGAAACACTTATCATATTTTTTTGAGCATAAGCACTGCCTTTTTTAATTGCCGCCTGAACTTCGTTTGCTTTACCCAAACCACAACCTACTTTACCTGCTCCGTCACCGACAACAACAAGTGCATTAAAGGAAAACCTTTTTCCGCCTTTAACAACTTTTGCAACTCTGTTGACGGTAACAACACTTTCTATCAAACCGCTTTCATTTTCATTTTTAATTTTATTGTCAACCAACTTATCCCCCCGTGCTGCTACATCTTATTTTATTTTTATTTGTTAGAATTTTAATCCTGCAGTTCTTGCTTCTTCGGCAAGAGCTTTTACTTTACCGACATATGCTTTTCCTGCTCTGTCAAAAACCACCGTGTTTACTTTTTTATCAATAGCTTTTTGGGCTATCAATTTACCTACGGCTTTAGCTGCTTCAACCGTATCGGCAGATTTGAATTTACCTTTTAATTCCGCAGATAAAGTTGATGCTGCGGCAAGGGTAATACCTTTGGAATCGTCAATAACCTGAGCATAAATATTTTTATGTCCGCATTTAATGTTTAATCTCGGTCTTTCCGATGTTCCGCTTACTTTACTTCTTACTCTTTTCTTACGAAAAACTGACCTTTCTTTTGAAGATTTCATTTCTGTTATAACCTCTTAAAAAAACTTAACTGTTTATTTCTTTGCACCTGCAGAAGCAGCTTTACCTGCTTTTCTGAGTATCTTTTCACCTGCATATCTTATACCGAAACCCTGATACGGTTCGGGCGGTTTTACGGCACGAACTTGTGCGGCAAAAGCGCCTACCGCCTGTTTATCAATTCCGGTTATTGTAAGTGTCGGAATTTTATCCTGTGTCATACCTACAACAACTTTAATTCCGTCGGGAACTGTTTTTGTAACCGTATGAGAATAACCTACGGTCAACGTTAAATTTTTGCCGGTCAAAACAGCTTTAAAACCTAACCCGTTAAGTTCCAATTCTTTTTTATAACCTTCAACAACTCCGGTTATCATATTGCAAATTAACCCTCTCAAAAGCCCCTGATACATATTTGCCTGTCTTGACTCGTCTTTCATCTCGACAAGAACGGAACCTTTATCTATTTTTACGGCTAAATGTTCCGGAACGGCTTGAGAAAGTTTTCCGTTTGCACCGGAAACTTCTATTACATCATTTTTCAATTCTACTTTAACCTTTTCAGGTATTGTTATCGGTTTTTTTCCTAAGCGACTCATTTTGAAACCTCAATATAAAATTTTACCAAACGTATCCTAAAACTTCACCGCCAATCATTTCTGCTTTAGCTTTTTTACTTGCCATTATTCCTTTTGGTGTAGAAATAATTGCAATACCGAAACTGCCCAACACATTAGGCAATTCTTTGTAACCTTTATAAATTCTTAAGCCCGGTTTTGAAACTCTTCTCAAACCGCTAAGAGCTGCTTTACCGTTGGCATCGTATTTTAAGTAAACTCTTAAAACACCTTGCTTTTGATCTTCAATGTTTTTATAATTCGAAATATAACCTTCTTCTTTTAAAACCTTTGCTATTTCGGTTTTAACTTTGGATGAAGGAATATCTACTTTTTCATGTAATTTAGAATTTGCATTGCGAATTCTAACAAACATATCTGCTATAGGATCTGTAATCATTATACAACCTCTTTTTTATTTGTTTTACTTTATTACCAACTTGACTTTGTAACACCGGGTATTTCGGCATTATGTGCAAGTTTACGGAAACATATTCTGCACAGCCCAAAATCTCTATAGTAGCCTCTAGGTCTCCCGCATAGACGACATCTGTTTCTATACCTAGTTGCAAACTTTTGAGGTTTGCGCATTTTTGCTTCTGCTGATAGTGTTGCCATAAAAAAACCTCTTACTTTTCTATTTTTATTTTATTATCTCTTTTTAAAAGGCATACCTAAAAATTCCAATAATTTTTTTGCATGCTCATCTTTTTGTGCCGATGTAACTATAGTTATATTCATTCCTCTTGCTTTATCGGACTTTTCAACATTTATTTCCGGGAATATATACTGTTCGGTAAGACCAAGGTTAAAATTACCTTTTCCGTCGAACTTATTAGGTTCTATTCCTCTAAAATCTCTGATTCTCGGTATTGCAATGTTTATAAGCCGGTCAAAAAACTCATACATCATTGCGCCTCTTAAAGTTACTTTAACTCCGATAGGCATACCCGCACGGATTTTAAAGTTTGAAACCGACTGTTTTGCTTTACAAACAACCGGTTTTTGCCCGGTTATTGCGGCAAGCTCCGAACTTGCAACTTCAACAACTTTAGCATTATCTTTTGCTTCGCTTAAACCTATGTTTACTACAATTTTAACCAACTTAGGAACCTGATTAGGATTTTTAAAACCTATTTCTTTTTCCAAAGCGGGTACTACATTTTTTAAATACAACTCTTTTATTCTCGGAATTTGATTCATGTTAGTCTTTCCTTATTTTAAACTATTATTTCTCCGCATTTTCTGCATACTCTAACCTTTTTCCCGTCGGACAATTTATCGAATTTAGGTCTGTTCGGTTTATTGCATTTAGGGCAAACCAACATAACGTTCGATATCGATATAGGAGCTTCTTTTTCCTTAATACCGCCGGGATCGGTTTGTGTAGGTTTTGTATGTCTTTTAACGAAGTTTACTTTTGATACGATAACTTTATTCGTGTCAAAAAATAATTTTAAAACTTCGCCTTCTTTTCCTTTATCTTTTCCCGTCAAAACTACAACTTTATCTTTTTTCTTAATATTAAGCATATTTCTATCCTGTTAATTTATACTATATAACTTCCGGTGCCAAAGAAATTATTTTTAAGTAATTAGCTTCTCTTAATTCCCTTGCTATAGGTCCGAATATACGGGTTCCCTTAGGTTCGCCTTCATCGTTAATGATAACGGCCGCATTATCATCAAACCTGATGTATGTTCCGTCTTCTCTGCGGTATTCTTTTGCAGTTCTGACGATAACAACTTTAACGACATCACCTTTTTTGATGTTGCCGTGAGGAATAGCATCCTGCACGGAAGCCATAACAACATCACCAAGCCCCGCATATCTTCTTCTGAGACCTTTCATTACTCTGAAGCAACGAACTTTTTTTGCACCTGAATTATCTGCAACATTTAAAATAGTTCTTTCTTGAATCATTTTTCTTTCCTTATGCCTTGTTAACAATTTCCGTCAAAACCCATCTTTTTGTTTTAGAAAGAGGTCTTGACTCCATAATATACACCAAATCACCCATTTTGGATTCATTTTTCTCGTCGTGAACAGAGAAATTTGATTTTACACGGGTAACTCTTCCGTATAAAGGATGTTTTATTGTTCTTTCAACGGCAACAACCCTTGTTTTTTGGGCTTTGTCGCTGATTACCGTCCCTTTTAATATTTTTCTTTTGCCGCGTTCTACCATTTTTCCTTCCTAATTAACGGGAATTATTTCCCTTTTTGTTGTTGAGCAAGTATTGTTTTTATTCTTGCTATTGTCCTTCTGAGTTCTCTGAGTTCCAGAGGATTTTTTATCGGAGCAGTTGAGTTTCTGAATTTTAATTTATAATACTTATCTTCCAAATCTCTCAATTTGGCAACCAACTCCGTATTCGACATACTTTTTATTTCCAACCAGTTTTTCTGTTTCATATCTCTTTTTCCGTTTTTATATTTCTTGTCTTACTAAAAATTTACAATGTATAGGTAATTTGTCTGCAGCCAACTTAAAAGCTTTTTTTGCTTCGGCTTCCGGAATACCTTCCATTTCAAACATTACTCTGCCGGGCTTTACTACGGCTACCCAAAATGCAGGATCGCCTTTACCTTTACCCATTCTTGTTTCAGCAGGTTTTTTGGTAATAGGTTTATCGGGGAATACTCTTATCCAAATCTTTCCGCCTTTTTTGATAAACTTTGTTAAAGCTATACGAGCAGCTTCTATTTGGTTACTGTTTAACCAAATAGGTTCCAGGGCTTGTAGTCCGTAAGCACCGAATGCCAAGGTCGTGCCGCCTTTAGCATATCCTTTCATTCTACCCCTGTGAGTTTTTCTGTATTTAACTCTTTTTGGCATCAACATATATATTTCCTTCCTTAACTTTTAACTATTTTTGTTCCTGAGCATTTCCTACTTCTTCAACGTTTTCAACCAATTTTGCTTCTTCAAGAAGTTCCTTGGCTGTTTTTTGGAAATGTTCTTTTTTAAATATCCAAACTTTTATACCGATTTTTCCCATTGTAGTATTTGCTTCGGAAAAGCCGTAATCAATTTCGGCTCTGAAAGTTTGAAGAGGAACTCTTCCTTCTTTTAACCATTCGGTTCTTGCAATTTCTGCACCGCCGAGTCTTCCCGAACACATAACTTTTATCCCGCCTGCACCTGCTGCCATTGCTTTTTGAATAACTTTTTTCATTGCTCTTCTGAAAGCAACAAGTTTTTCTATCTGATAAGCAATATTATCGGCACAAAGTTGGGCATCAATTTCGGGTTTTTTAATTTCCATGACGTTTACGAATGTTTTTCTCTGCGTCATTTGTTCTACTTCAACTCTGATGGATTCCATACCTTGCCCGCCTTTACCGATAACAATACCGGGGCGAGAAGTATAAATATTTATTCTTATGTATTTACCTGCTCTTTCAATAGCAATTTTAGAAACGGAAGCCATTTTCAATTTTTCTTTCAAATAGCCCCTTATTCTATAATCTTCTTCTATAAAATCAGGCATTTCCTTTACATTAAACCATTTGGAATCCCAGTCTTTTATATAACCTAACCGAACACTTTTAGGATGTATTTTATGACCCATAACTCCCTTACCTTTTAACTAAATTTTAGCTTCTTTTTTTGTTGTTTTTGCCGTTTTTTTAACGGTTCTTTTTTTCTTTTCAGGTTCAACCGTTTCGGTTGCTAATACCGGCTGTTGAACTTTTGCTGCAACTTTCTTTTTTCTTTTAGGCGCCTTTAACCCCTCATCCGTAACTATTATCGTTAAATGAGAAGTTTTTCTTTTATAAGGCAATCCTCTGCCCATAGGACCCGGTCTCATTCTTTTCAATGTAGGCCCTTGCCCTACCCAGGCCTCTTTAACTTTTAATCCCGAAAAATCTTTCAATTTTCCTGCGTTTGCCACTGCACTTTTTAAAACTTTTTCTACAAGTTCGGTAGCATTTTTAGGCAAGAAAGAAAGAATCTCAAATGCTTTATCAACTCTTTGATTTCTTATAACAGTCAAAACTTGATTAACTTTTCTAGGAGCAT
>NZ_CACWEU010000216.1:0-16142 GCF_902760015.1 Candidatus Ruminimicrobium bovinum | reverse complement strand
GACCTCATTTTTCTTTAAACTTAAAATCACCTTTACAATATATTCTTAATAATTATAAAATGTCGCATATGTGTTTAACCAATACACATTATTGAAAAAAATAGTTGTTTTGTATATAATAAAAGTTTAAAAATAAAAAACAAAAAGGATTTTAAAATGAAAAAATATTATATTACTACACCTATTTATTATGTTAACGATAAGCCGCATATAGGCCATGCATATACTACAATAGCCGCCGATATTGCTGCCCGTTGGAAAAGGTTGCAAGGTTGTGATGTTTATTTTCTAACGGGAACCGATGAACACGGTGCAAAAATTTGTCAGTCCGCGCAGGCAAAAGGTATAACACCTAAAGAACTTTGTGACCAAATGAGCGGATATTTTCAACAGGCATGGAAATTATTGGATATTTCCAATGACGGTTTTATAAGAACAACCGATAAAATGCATGAAGAAACCGTTCAGTTAATAATGCAAAAACTTTATGATAAAGGTTTGATTTACAAAAAGCAATACGAAGGTTTATATTGTGTCGGCTGTGAAAAATTTATTGCCGAAAAAGATTTGGATGAAAACGGTTGTTGTCCGGACCATAAAAAGAAACCTGTTTTACAGTCCGAAGAAAATTACTTTTTTAAATTATCACAATTTAATCAACAACTTATTGATATGATAGAAAACCCCGCAAACCCCAACCATATAGAAGTTTTACCAGAAACAAGAAGAAACGAAATTCTCGGCAAATTAAGGTTAGGTTTGGAAGATATAAGTATTTCAAGGGCAGCTCTTGACTGGGGAATACCGTTACCTTTTGACAAAAGCCAAACCGTATATGTTTGGGTTGATGCTTTAATCAATTATGTTTCAGCTATCGGTTATAAAGATAATAAGAAAATGTTTGAAAAATACTGGCCGGCAGACATACATTTAATGGCAAAAGATATTTTATGGTTCCATAGTGTAATTTGGCCTGCACTTTTAATGGGTGCCGATATTCCCGTGCATAAAAGAGTTTATGCTCACGGATTTTTTACCATCAACGGCGATAAAATGTCAAAAACTTTAGGTAATGTTATTACCCCGCAACAGTTGGTTGATAAGTTCGGTGTTGAACCTGCAAGATATTTGACGGTATCTTTAATTCCGTTCGGTCCCGACGGTGATATTTCAATGACCGAACTTGTAAAAAAATACAATGTGGATTTGGCAAACAATTTAGGCAACCTTATTTCAAGAACAAACAAAATGGCAGAAAAATATTTTGAAGGCAAAGTTCCAGATTGTGAAGTTGAAGATAATTTAACAAAGGAAGTTGCAAAAATTTTAGATATTGACTACGGTAAGTCCATAGAAAATATGCAGTTTCATAAAACATCCGAAATTTTACAACAGGCAATAACCGTAATCAACCAACAGATAGAACAGGATGCTCCCTGGAAACTTGCTAAAACAGACACACAAAAACTTGCACAATGTATGTATTGCTATTTTCAAGCTACGGATTTGATAATATTACATTTAATACCTTTTATGCCGAAATTATCGGAAAAAATTTGGAATTTAAACGGAGCAACCGGCAATATAATTGACACGGCAAAAAAATATTTTACCGACAAAATTTTACCTAAAGAAGGTTTTTCCGCAAAAGGAACTAAATTAGGTAATTTTGAAATTTTATTTCCGAGAATACAGAACGATACTTTATAACCGCATGTTATTAAGTTATTTTGTTAAGCGGCAGATAACATATCAACAATAATTTCCGAAGAAAAATCTTTGTTTGTATTATCAAAAACATTCAATCTGTCTGCATAAACAAGCGGAGGTATAAAACCGAAAGTATTTAAAAGAGTTTCAAGCATACCGCTGCCGATATCGGAATACTTAACCTGTGCCGATAAATTATCATTTCCTAACAATAACAAATTTTTGTAATTATTTAATTTATAATTTATATCTGACGAAACAATCCTGTTTAATACTTCCTGCTTGATAATGTTTTCCGTATTTTTATTTTCCGTTTCGAAATATTTTATCCATAAAACATCAACGGTCCCTTTTGCCACATTAATTTTATTTAAATAAATATTTACCGGAATATTTTTATCTGCAATTTTTATTGTTATTTCATCCAACAGAGAACTTGTTTCAATTAAATCTTCGTTAATCATTTTATTTGAAATTACAAGCCCTAAAGCGGATACATTTTGTGTATGTAAATTATCAATATATTCAATTCCTTCAATATCTTTTATTGATTCAATATTTTTATTAACTTGTAACGGAGCTATAATTAAAGAATTTCTTTTGTTTATTTTTTGCATATTATTAATACTTTTTGCATAATTTTTAAATAACGGAATTAAAACATTGTTATAAAGTTTACTTATTGTAAAATCAGAAGAATCAACATCATCTGTTTTTGAAATATTATAAGTATCACCGTCTTCAAAATACAAAGTTGATATGCCTTTATTATTCACCGTTCTTACAAGTCCCTGATTTTTATAACCTTTTGACATACTTTTGTCGACACTCATAAGAACCGGTATTTTTATCTTGACATTAAAAATTTTAACCGTTTTATATTCCATTTGTTTTACATTTTGTTTTTCAAGTTTCTCTATCGGGTTATGTCCGGCAACCACCATTCCCAACCCTATTTTTGAAAATATTTTTGCAAAACCGGCCTCTTTCATTTCTTTTACGTTTGCAGGTTTTATTTGTGTTGTATTATCTGCATAAACAGATGTAATTATGGTTAATGCTTCCCGTATTTGCGACAAGTTATTTGAAGACATATCATAATTTCTTATATCTTCCGCCATAATATCAAAACCCTTCAACAAATTTATTCCTTCATAGTGAATACCTTTGTAAATAAAACCTTTTATGCCGGTACGAAAGTTACCTTTATTGTCAACATAACCTATTGCAACATCGGAATCTTCATCAACAGGTAAAACGGAATGCATATAACATATACCGTTATCATCAATTTTATACAGGTAAAAATTATTTTTATAAAATTCGGCCATTTCTAAAAACAACTTATCTTCAAGGTAAGAAACATTATCTATGCCTTTTTTATTTTCACTTTTCAGTTGTTCGTCCCTATAACCTATAAAACCTCTGTCTTGTGCGCCCCATTTTGTATGATATGCCCAATCAAGCCCGTTCCAACATGTAGTTTTGTAATTGCCGAACATTATAGAATCGACAACAACCCATTGCCAATTACCGTTATTATATTCCGTATTTATTTTTTTTTGCTGTTCGGATATTATATCATTTATTAATTTTTTCAAATCTTGCCAATATTGTTTGTATTGAGGATATCCGGCTGAAAGAATTTCCAATTCCTGTTTTCTTTCAAGCCACCAATTAATCGACATTTTATCAACGGCTCTTATACCCGTATAAACGGTTGTTCCGACATTTCTGCCGAAAAACTTTTTATGAAAATTCAACAATATTTCATCCTGTTTGAAAATACCCGTCGGATTATGTAACATATCAACCGTTTTATCTTCCGTAAATTCCGCATAAAAAGTATCCGTAAATAATTTTTGAAATTTCGGTTCCTTTTCGTTCCATATTGATTGTTGTCTGTCATCGGCATATTCCATATATTGCGAGAGTACTTTTGCCCAATATATTTTGGAATTAACATTCTTATCCTTTTGTTTTCTTTTATCTTTTAAAAGTTGTTGAATATTTATTTTTTTACCGAAGACAACAACTTCATAATCATCAGGTATTCCTTTATAATTTTCATAAAACGGCAAATGTAATCCGAGCAAATTCATAAAAGCATATAAATCGTGGTTACCTGTTACAAATTCTGCTTTTCCCGTTTCAAAAATTCTTTTTACAAAGTTAAAGGTTTCCACCGGTTTGTCGCCTCTGTCAAGTAAATCGCCCAAAATATAAAGCAAAGTGTCTCCTTTTTGTTTTAAAATATCAATAACAATATTTTCCATTGCGTTTTCAATTTTATTTTCTGTTTGGATGTTATCGGTTTTATATTCCGGATATATTTTGATAAGTTCGTCATAAAGTTCTTTTAAATCATTATACTTTTTGTTTTGTAATCGGGGTTCCAATTGATAAACAAACAGTTGCAATAATCTCGAATATCCCGCATGAATATCCGATGTTATTACAATTTGGTTTGAATTTACGGTATTACCTGCATTATCAACAATTACATTACCGTTTTTAATATCAAATTCGGTTGACAATCCGTTACAGTAAAGAATAAATTTATCATTTGTATATTTACATGAAACAGATACATTTTCAGAAGATAACTTTGAAACAATATTTTCAATATTACCGACCGAATAATTATTTTCGGCTAATATCTCAATTATTTTTTCCAAATATAAAAATGTTGTCCGGCTTGGAACATTTGATGTACCGGTAAGCATTAAAGAAATTTTTGCCAAGGCCTGATTGTTAAATTTATAAGTACTTTCAATTACTTTGTTATAAAATACATTGTCATTATCATTTTTAACTGACGGAGTTATTAACAAATAAGAAACATTATGTTTTTTAAGTTCATTTAAAACATCGGTATGAAAACCGCCCGTAATTACGATATTTGTTTTTGAATTTTTTTGATTGTTTAACGAATTTAAAATATTATTAACAAAAGTTTTATTTCTGTTTATATTATTATCATTATACTTAAAAATATCCGCGGTATAAAATAAAAAAGAATATTTATCAAAATCATCCGATAAATATTCCGATACCGAATTCAAATATTTTTCATAATTTGTTTTAAAAAAATTGTAATCCTGTTCTGTAATCGCCAAATTTAAAAAATCTTCAAAAAGTTCGGTCATTTTAATCACAAACAACCTTTGTCTTATCTTTTTATTTATATAATTATCATTTATAAAACTTTCAAAATATTTATTTTTTTGTTCAATCAAAGACAACGTATTTAATTCTTTTATTTTTATCGTATTATTAAGATACATATAAAGATTATTATATTTACTTTTTAACTCTTCATCATTTCGAAAATAAGAATATAAAAGTTTATTATATTTATCGGATTTTATTTTGGAATATGAATTTATCAATTCATTATATTGTGCAAAATTTATTTTTGTTTTCAATAATTCAAAAAATTTTTGTTGCTCCTTTTTTAATTGTTTTAAATTTATTTGATTATTGTTTTTTGTTAAACGATAATATTTTTGCAAACTGTCAAATTGCAATATCGGTTGATTCATTTTTGATATTAATTTTAAATCCGTAAGATTAAAATTGACATATTTCAACAATGTTTTGCAGTAAGGAATTTTTTTATACAATACGGTTTTAAAATTTTTATACAGCTCCGTTTTATAATTTTTATTATGCAAAATTAATGCGGCTCTTTCTATATTATCTAAATATTGTTGCCAATTTTCCAAACCGTAAATTTCGATGTTATTGTTATTAAGCAAATAATATTCTACTCCGGATATCAAACCGTTTTCAATTAAACTATCCGTTATATTAAACTGTTTAAGATTTTGCAAGAAAGAAGTATCCGTTTTTTTATAGGGAATACCTTCAACTAAAACTTTATCAACCGAATATTGTTTGGATACTTCTTCAATAATTTTCGATATGTTTTTTTGAACGGATGAACTTGTATGCAAATCCTGAATAAATACTATTTGCGGATTTTGAGAGTTTGTTATAAAGCACTCATTTATTTTACCTGCAGTTAAATTGAAATTTTCAATATTTAAAGGTAAAACAAAAGCCGTAATTGTTTCAATAAATACAAAACAATACAGAAAGCATAAAGTTAAAAATATTGAAAAAAACTTTTTCATATTGATATTATACAAAAAAACGGGAAGATTTTTATTTATCTTCCCGTTTTTACATATATTTTAAACTATCAGCTACAAGACCTAAACTTTCAACTTTAAGTTATATGTTTTTACTTTCAAATTCTTTCATGAAAGCAACTAATTTTTTAACACCTTCAATAGGCATTGCATTATAAATTGAAGCTCTCATTCCGCCGACCGTTCTGTGCCCTTTTAAGCTTACCAAACCTTCCGCAGTTGCTTCTTTTATAAATTTTGCTTCAAGTTCATCGTTACCGATAACAAAAGGAACATTCATCAAAGATCTGTCCTGTTTTACAACCGTTCCTCTAAACAACTTGCTGCTGTCAAGATAATCATATAAAAGTTTTGCTTTGGCTTCGTTCAATTCTTTCATCTTTGCAAGCCCGCCGAGTTTTTTAATCCATTTAAATACCAAACCGCAAATGTAAATACCGTAAGTCGGAGGGGTATTGTATAACGAACCGTTGTCCGTTTGAATTTTCCAATTCATCATCGTAGGTGTGCAAGAAAGTGCCGGACCTTCACCGATTAAATCTTCTCTTATAATTAGAATTTGAACACCGGAAGGACCTACATTTTTTTGAACTCCGCCATACATTACACCGTATTTTGTAATATCTACGGGTTCCGATAAGAAACAAGATGAAACATCAGATACTAACGGTTTCCCTTTTGTATTGGGAAGTTGTTTAAATTTTGTTCCGTAAATCGTATTATTTTCACAAATATAAACATAATCCGCATTATCACTGATAGGCAAATCCGAACAATCCGGAATATATGAAAATGTTTTATCTTCGGATGTTGCAATTTTATTTGCTTTTCCGTATTTTTGTGCTTCTGCAAATGCTTTTTTTGCCCATTGTCCGGTGATAATATAATCGGCAACTCCGTTTCTCATCAAATTCATCGGAACACTTGCAAATTGTAACGAGCAACCGCCCTGTGCAAAAAGAACTTTATAATTTGCCGGTATATTTAACAAATCTCTTAAATCTTTTTCCGCTTCATCAATTATGGCTTGATAAGTTTTTGATCTGTGACTCATTTCCATAACGGACATTCCGGAACCTTTGTAGTTCATCATTTCATCGGCTGCTTGTTTTAAAACTTCTTCCGGTAAAACTGCCGGACCTGCAGAAAAATTATACACTCTTTCCATTTTGGCAATATCTCCTTTTATGGTAACTGTTAATCAACTGTCTTTTGATTATACAAAAAACAAAAAAAAATTGCGAAAGTAATTTTTAAACATAATTAATCGTGGCGGAGCGCTTCTATCGGTGAAAGTTCGGATGCTTTTTTTGCAGGCCATAAACCGAATACTATTCCTACAAAAGCGGAAAAACCTACCGAAAGTATAATGGAAAAACTTGAAACAAAAACCGCCCAACCTGCAAATTTTGAAACCACAAGTGAAATTATAACACCCAAAGTTACACCGGATATTCCTCCCAAAAGCGACAGAACCGAAGATTCAATTAAAAATTGCAGCAAAATTGCAATTCCCGTTGCACCGATTGCCTTTCTTAAACCTATTTCACGTGTTCTTTCACTTACACTTACAAGCATTATATTCATAATACCTATACCGCCAACTATTAACGAAATACCCGCAACGGCACCGAGCAACATTGTCATCGTTTGTGTAGTGGATGTAAGCATTTGTATCATATCCGACATATTTCTTATTCTGAAAGCATCGGCATGTTCGGCCGTTAATTTATTTCTTTCAAGCATTGTTTGTAACAAATAAGTTTCCGTTTCACTCATTTTACCGTCCTGCACTTCTACGGCAACCGACGATACATACTGTGTTCCCAACAATCTTTTCATTGCCGTATTTAACGGAACTATTACCATATCGTCGCCATCTCTATAACCCTGTGCACCTTTGACAGGTAAAATACCTATTACTCTGAATTTTTTTCTGTTTATTTTTATATATTTACCTACGGGATTTTCATTACCGAAAAGATTTTTTACAACGGTTGTCCCTACAAGGCAAACTTTTGCCAAATTTTCATTTTCCGTTTTTGTAAAAAACCTACCGTATTGCGGAACGGAATTTTGCATATATTGATAAGCGGGGGTTGCACCCGTAATTGAAGTATTTGTATTTTTATTACCGTAAACAACTTGAACCGAACCGCTTACATTAGGATCTATATTTTTAATAAGTTCCGTGTTTTCGGCAAGTGCATCAACATCTTTTAAATAAATTCTTCTTGTTACCGAACCCGAAACACCGCCGAGTGAAATTCTTCCGGGCATAAGATACAACAAATTTGTTCCCATTGAAGTTATTTGTTTTTCAAGCGACTTTTGTGCACCGCTTCCGAGTGCAAGCATTGATATAATTGATGCAACACCTATTATTATACCGAGCATTGTAAGCAGTGACCTTGTTTTATTTGAAATTATTGCCCTTATTGCAGAAAAAAAGTTTTCGGCAAATTCGGCAAAACTTAAATGCGCGGCAACTTTTTTTATTTCTATGGGGTTTGACTTAACTTGTTTTGACGGTTTTTGTCTTGTGTCACCTATAACCTGACCGTCTTTGATTGTTATCAACCTGTCTGCCCATTTTGCAATATCGGGTTCGTGTGTAACAAGTATAATACTTATTCCCTTTTTATTTAAATCGGTTAAAATTTGCATTATTTCATTTGATTGTTTTGAAGACAAATTACCGGTAGGTTCGTCGGCAAAAATAATTTTCGGGTCATTAACCAATGCCCTTGCTATTGCAACCCTTTGTTGTTGACCGCCGGAAAGTTGTGTCGGTTTATGCTCGGTTCTGTTTGAAAGGTCAACCTCGCCGAGAAGTTTTTCGGCTCTTTCTTTCCTGTTTTTACCGCCGGAATATACTAACGGTAATGCAACATTATCGGCTGCCGTCATTTTATTTAAAAGGTTGTACTGTTGAAAAACAAACCCTATTATTTTTGACCTTAAAAATGCCGTTTGACTGTCATTAAATTTTAAAACGTTTTGTCCGTAAATTTCATAAACGCCGTCTGTCGGTCTGTCAAGCAAACCCAATATGTGCATTAGTGTGGATTTACCGGAACCGGAAGGTCCCATAATTGCTACAAATTCACCTTCCTCAACGGTTAAGTTTATACCTTTTAATATATCCAGCTTATTTTCGCCGATATTATAAACTTTTGTAATATTTTTTATTTGTAATAAAGGTATTTTTTTATTTTCCATTATGATTTTTTCGGAGCATTATTTAAAATTTCTTTACCGGATTTTCTTTTTTTGTTCGGAGTCATTTGCAAAAAACCTTTTGTTTCATCTTTTGTGGTATTTAATTTAAAATTTTCATCTTTAACCAAAATTTCATCACCTGCAGAAAGCCCGGAAACAACTTCAATATTATCTCCGTCAAGAATACCTGTTTTTATTATATGTTTATCGGGGTTCATATTATCACCTACAAGAACATAAGTTTGTCCTTGCGAATTTTCATTTATACTGTCCCAGGGAATAACAACTGCTGCCTTTTTTTCCGTAACGGTAATATCAATGTTGGCTGTCATTAACGATTTAAAAAACGGAGGTGTTTTTACGGGCCTTATTTTAACATAATAAGTTATAACATTACTTACATTTTTACCTTCTTCCAAAATTTGAAAAACTTTTCCCGATACCACATCATCTTTATAAGCATCAAGCGTTATTTCGGCTTTTTGTCCTACTTTAACTTTACCAATATCGGCTTCATCTACACTTGCAAGCACTATAAGTTCATCGGCAAGTGCAAATAAAATATCGTTTGTTGAAATGGTTTGCCCTTCAACAACATTTCTTAAAATTATTTTACCGTTCATAGGTGATATTACGGGTGTTGCTTTATATGTATTTTCCCAATCGGAAAGTTTTTCGTCGGGATTTGCACGAACGGCATCTAAAATTGCAACCCTGTCGGAAGAACTTAAATATGCAAGAACCTGACCTTTCCTAACGGTATCGCCCTCGTTAACAAGAAGTCTGTCAACCCTGCCGGAAACCGAAGGTTTTATTTCAACTCTGTTTAAAGCCGAAACTTCACCCGTTGTATCTATAATTTCACGAACATCTGCGGTTGATACTCTTATTGAAGAATAGTTAGGAACAACAACTTTTTGTTTTTTATCTTTTAACTGATATGTAATAGCAATACCCAGTGCAATAATTACAAAAAAAACTATCATCTTTTTCATTTTATATCTCCGTTCGTATTTCCTAAAATTCTATCTCTTTTTGCCAAAGCTACATTATAATTATATAAAGCCGAAAGGTGAGATATTTGATTATTTACATATTCCTGTTCGATATCCTGCCATGTTTGGAATTCCATCGTCCCTGCTCTGTATTTAACGGTGGCTTCTTTTTGCCTTTGAATTGCCGCTTCAAGCAACATTTCTGAAATAACAATACTGTCTTTTGTTTTTTCTATTTCCAACAAAATATTTTGCAGTTCCGTTTTTGATGCAAGAATCGTTTTTTCATAATTTTCTTTATTTTGTTCAAGTGCTATTTTTGAAGATTTTATTGAATTTGAAATGCTTGTCAAACCTCCGGATAATATAGGATAATTTAAGCCGACACCGACATTCCAATTTTTACTTGATAAAGGCGGAAACGGGTTTGTATCGTCGGATAAACCTATCGATGCGGAAGCAGATATATTGGGATATAAATTCCCTTTATTTGATAAAACTCTATATTCAGCTATTTCAACGGCAGCTGAAGAAATTATAACATCGGGAACACTTGAAACAATTTCATCAACATCAAAACTATTATCATCTTTAACCGTTATTAAAGTTCCTTCAACGGTAAAATCTATGGGAATATCTTTACCTAAAGTTTGAACAAGTGCTCTTTTTGCAACCACAAGTTCTCTTTGTGCATTTAAAAAATTAATATAAGCCGATTGTTTTTGTGCTTTAGAACGTAACATATTACCTTTGCTTTCTTTACCGCCTTCATATTGCAAACGCACAATATCGGCGGATTGACTTCTTAATTTATAAATATTTTCAAGCAATATAATATTTTGCTGAGCATATTTCATTTTAAGGAATGCTTCTTTTATTGAAAAATACACATCGGCACAAGTTTTTGTAAGTTGTGCAACGGTTTTATTTATTGAAGCTTTTTTGCTTTTTATTTCGGCACTATTTTGAAAATTGTATATTGTTTGAGAAGCACTTAAATTTGTACTCCAGCTGTTTGAGGTATGTCCGTTACCGCTTCTTGAAAAGCCGTAACGAAAATTAGCCGAAGGATAATATTTATTTAAAGCAATATTATAGTCGTATTCCGCTATCCGTAAATCCTGCCTTGTCGATACTAATGTTTGGTTATTTTCATTTGCAATATCAACACACTGCTGCCAAGTTAAAACGGTATCGGCAAAAAGGCAATTTGTAAAAAGAAAAATGAATATTATTGTTAAAAATTTTTTCATACGAAAATTTGCTTTGCAAATTTTGAGGTATTGATGAACAGAAATATTGATATGCAGAACCTAAAAACCGCAAAAATATAAGTATACCCGTTTAGACTAAATTTTTTATAAAAAGTTACAAAATAAAAATTTATAACTACAATGTATAATAGTATACATTATAAGCCGCAATTTATCAATTGCCTTTTTTGGGAGCACCTATAACAATTTCAACTCTTCTGTTTTTAGCTCTGCCGGCTTCTGTTTTATTTGAATATATAGGTTCTTTTTTACCTTTACCTATAATACCCATCTTATTTTTAACTTTGTAATCTCTTTTTAAAACTTCGGCAATTGCAGCCGCTCTTCTTAAAGACAAATCATTATTATATTTATCACTTCCGACATTATCTGTATGTCCCTCTATTAAAATTTCCGAATCGGGATACTTATTTATTTCTTTTGCAACCTCTTTTAAACTTTTTCTGCCGTTTTTTGTAAGTTTTGCTTTTGCAAAAAGGAAAGTCGGCTTTTCATCAAGTCTTATTTCTTTTATTTGTGTTTCTCTTATTTTTTTAGCTTCCTGTTCACTGAAAATAAAAGCTTCATATTTTTGAAGCATATCTTTTAATTCTTTTTCTCTTTTTGCGGCTTCTTCCAATTCTCTGTTTTTTGCCGCAAGCTCTTTTTCCAAAAGTTTTGACTTATCATTAACATTTTGAACCTGTTTGTTTTGTTCCGTTTTATTTTCAAAATCTTTTGATTTTTCCGAACAATTCGAGCAATTAAATTTATAAGAAAGACCTATATTAAAATAAAAATTATTATTCTTTTGAGCAAGCAAAGCTAATGTATTTGCAAATATGGTCCAATTATCACTTAACATATAATCGGCACCTAAATTAAGGCCGACCGAAGTTTTTGAAATTTCACCGCTATGAATATTCATTTTACTGATATCCGAAAAATCCGATAACGATATTTCAATTTTATTGTATTCGTCAGAAAACAATTGCCTTAAACTTAAATTACCGTACCAACCGAATTTTTTTACGTTCCCCTCAACTCCCGCACCAAGCCGTGCCTGAAATCTAAAATTATTATAGTTGTTTACTTTTAAATTAAGACTATCGGCACCTTTTTCATTAAATCCGTCTATTGAATTATAAATTCCGGTTAAACCGATAAACGGTATTAAATTTATTTTATTTTCCTCATAATTATTTGTAAGTCCGATTTTATAACCTATTTGCCCGTCCAATGATATATTATAACCGTTATAACTGCTTGAAGCAGTTCTGTTCATAAAATCAATTTTTCTGTTTGTTTCATATTGTTGCATACCGGCAAGCGCCATAGCTTTTATCTGCCATTTTTCATTATTAAAACCGCCGTAAACACCAAAATTAAAATCTTTCATGTCGGTTTTATCGGATTTTTGTTTAAGTTCTGATGCGCCGTAACCTGCCGTAATTCCCAATGTTAAGGATTTTAGTGATATCATATCAAAGCCGGCAAATAATCCGTTTACATTGCTGCTGAATTTGGGAGAATTTGAATTTCCGTCAACATCTGTCGTATTATAAAAGTATTCCGCCCAAATTTTACTGTGCCATTTGTAGCAAACATTATCGGAAATTCTTTCTTCTATTTTATCGTAAATATGCTCCTGTTTTGAATTAAAATATGTTAAGAAAGCAGAATTTGCATATATCAAACCTGCAATATCGTCAAAACTTGCTTTCAATTTATCAAAATCCTGTGTGGATTCATAGTAATAAAGTTTTTCCAATTCGGTTAATACCTGCGTTATATCGCCGGACTGTCCGGTTGAAAGCGTATCAATAACTTCTGCTACTTCTTTCTGATTATGAGACAAATCCAAATAAGGAGAATCGGCAAAATCGGTTGCTTTTCTTGACACTTCAACTTTCATTATATTTGCATCGTTATAAACATTGTAGGCAAACCTGCTTCCGAATGCAAGATCGGATTCATTTAAAGAAGTTATCGTTACCGTAGAAAATTCGGTTTCAATATTTGAATTTGCTTTAATAATTTCAAAAATTGCTTTTTGATAAAAACTTCCTTCTACCGTTATTAAATTTAACGAAGTTTGTTTTGAAGAAACAACAACCGAATCCGCCTCTATTTTATCGTTATAAACATCAAAATTATCCTTTTGCCCTATTTCGGCATTATAACCGCTGCCGTCTTCAAATACTAAGTTGCCTGATATTTTTACTGTCCCGGTGGAGTTACCCGGAGCAATAACGGCATTTTTGCCTATAACAACATTTGCGGCTTTAATGTCGGCATTTCCTTTTAAATAACTGTCGGTAAATTTAATATCATTTATAACTTCAAAATTTTTACCTGCTCCTAAATTATTTATAACAAATGTTCCTGAAGATATATTAGCGGAATTAGCTTTAAACGTATTTATAACAGTCATTGTCGAAGAACCTGTTTTATTAAATGTTCCGACATAATTTGTTTCATCAATTTCATTTAGTGTAACTTCCGTATCGCTGTCGGAAAATTCAAACGTATCCGAATTATTTACACCCGTTCCGAATAAAGTTCCCTTTATATTTAATGCTGTTCCTATCAATTTCCCGTTCCTGACATAAGTATTTCCCGTATAATTATTTTGTTCCGCTTGGAAATTAATTGTTCCCGAACCTGTCTTTATAAAATCGGCATCTCCGTTAATTTGTTATGCCAAAGTTACGGTTGAAGAAACAACTTCAATATCAATATCATTATTTTCATTTACATTAATTTCATTATCCAATAAAATTTCGTTTGACGCATCTACAATTAATTTACCGCCGTTCATATATATAGTGCTTGAACCTAAATTTGATGATGATATTTTTATTGCGCCGTCCGTTATTATTGTTCTGCCGGAATATGTATTTATATTTGACAATTCAAGTGTTCCGGAACCTTTTTTTTCAATATTTCCCAACCCTGTTATCAATGCATTTGAAACAAAATCATTTTCGTCTGTTACTTGCAACAAAGAATTTTCACGTTCAAAATTTATATTTTCAACAGTCAAATTTTCCAAAGGTGTTATAAGTTCAGATGAAATCTTTACGGTTTTTTGTGTTATTGAAGCGGAATTGGTTACAGAAGAAGATACCGTTAATGTTCCGCCCCCCATAATTATATTATTATTTGTTCCGGAAGTATTTATTTCCATTAACCCGTTATTTTCTATGTTTTCATCCGCAACAACATCATAAATTCCTGTTACCAAACAAGCACCGTCGTATATTGTTATTTTGTTAGTCGTTATCGTACTGTTTTGTAAATTATTAAAAATACCGGATATAATTGTTACCGAACTTTGATCAATTTTTGCCTTATTATTTAAATTACCCGTTACATCTAAAAAACCGCTTCCCATTATATTGCTTTCATTATCATCCGAACCGCCGGTAAAAATTAAATTCCCGTCATTTTTTACAAGTGTTACGGATATTGTATTTGTTTGTAAAGAAGAATCGGTGGAAATTACAATTAAATTTTGTTCGATATTATTACCTTCCGGATTTATAACACTTGCCCCGTTGATTATTTGAACTTCTCCCGAACCTTTAATATAAGTTTTAATATTACCGTCCGAATTAAACTTCAATGTTCCTTTATTTTCCAATACACCCGCTTCAAAATTTTCCACAGCACCGGATACGGTTGAACCGTTTCCGACTTTTATACTGTTTTTAGTTTTTATTGCGGATGAAACTTTTACGTCTTTACCGTTTATATTTACATTTGATTGCATTATCTCGGCATTAACTTTAAAATTATCATCTATACTTAATGAACCGTCTCCGGTTATTTTAACATTATTTTCTTTTCCGGCGGTTATATTAAAATTACCGTTATTTATAATTTCAGATGCCGAAATTTTTTCAATATTACTGTAAAGAAAAGCTTTATCATCTATAAGTATATCATTAAACGTTAATTGTGAGTTATTGTTTACTATTGAACCGCTTGAAATTATAAAGGAATCGGCTTTTAAGTTATTATTGTTATTTAATTTTATTTTTTCAACGGAGATTACCGAAAATGTATCATCATTCATTGTTAAAGAAGTGTCGTTATCCCAAGTTGTTGCTACTTCATCCGCACCCTTAACGGTTAATTTTGTTGCCGACGATGTATCAAAAGAAACATCATTATAACTTCCGTTAAAAATTTTTGTCGTAAGTATATTATCAGAACCAGAATCCGAGGAGTATGTATACTCGGTTCCGTCTTGACTGCCGGTTATTGCGGCATAAACGAAAGAAAAGTTTAACAACAAAAATGTTACTACAAAAAAAACCAAAACATAAATACTGTAAAAATTTTTTTTCATTGATATTTATCCTATTTTAAAGAATTTGTTTCAAAAATTTTATGCTGCCGTTAAAATATTAACTACATTTTTAATATCGTCAAAATTTTCTTTTTCAAAATCTATGTTTCCTATTTTCTTATCGGCAAAAAGAACTAACAATTCAAATGTAGCTGCTTTGGCAATACTACCTTCTTTATCAAATTTAATTTCATTTTCCAAACCTATTCCTTTCAATAGTTTTTGTGCTGTTATAATATCGGAACTGTCTAAACAATACGCAAGTTCGTAAACAAAGTTTATGAATTCTTCAGCATTCATCCTTTGTTTTGCCGGCTCAAGTATTTCAATTATTTCATCAACAACCTGTTTTTGATTATTGTTCAATTCCACAAGAGCATTCCTTTCAACCATCTTTTTTATATTTCTATCTGCAAACCCTAACGGATTTCTTGTATTTATCCATACG
>NZ_CACWEU010000215.1:0-4129 GCF_902760015.1 Candidatus Ruminimicrobium bovinum | reverse complement strand
GACCTCATTTTTCTTTAAACTTAAAATCACCTTTACAATATATTCTTAATAATTATAAAATGTCGCATATGTGTTTAACCAATACACTTTTTGCTTTTTTATGTTATTTATTGTATAATTTAAACCTATGTTTATTAAATATACAAATAAGATTTTAAAAGAATTAAAAAGAAAAATAACTATCGTATTGATACCGCACAGCAGTATGAAACCGATAAAATTTAATTTTTCTTTGCTTTTTTTATCGGTGTGTCTTGTTTCCTGGACGGGGCTTACTTTGTGGGCAGGTTATGTTTCAGGACAAAAAATTGATTATTTAAAAATAAAAGCAGATAACAAAATAATGCATTTAAGAATGGCTTTCCTTTCCGATAAAATAGCACAATCAATGCATATGTTACAACAGGTAAAGCATAACGATGAACATATCAGGGAACTTCTTGCAATGGGTTCAAAAAGAGTAATACTTGAAGACAATTTAGGTTACGGAGGACCTACACCCGTAGAAGCGAATGCGTTAATAACGGCAGTAAACGGAAACATAAATACATTGTCTTTTGATACCGTTTCAAAACAAGCAACACAACTTATTGAAGAATATAAAGCAAGCATAAAAAGCTATTCGGAAATTGCAAATGACATAAATGTACAAAGAGTAAAATTCAGATACACACCTTCAATATGGCCATGTGAAGGAACAATTTCTTCCCCTTACGGTTTTAGAATACACCCTATTTTAAGGTATAAATTTTTCCATTCCGCAATTGATATAGCAAATATTCACGGAACAACCGTTCGTTCAACTGCCGACGGAATTGTTTTATTTGCAGGTATTCAAAGAGGTTACGGTAAAGTTTTGGTTATAGGGCACGGCAATCAATATAAAACAATTTATGCACATCTTTCAAAAATTTTGGTCAAAAAAGGTGAATTTGTAGAAAAAGGACAGGAAGTTGCAAAGATGGGAAGTTCCGGAAGGTCAACAGGTTCACACCTACATTATGAAATTCATTATAAAAATAAACCTATAAATCCGGGGAAATATTTAAAACAATGGGAAAAATAAACAAAAAACAATTTGATACCATAGAAAGTTTTATCGGGCAGGAATCCTGCTTTAAAGGAGACATATCTACCGATAAAACAGTTCGTGTTGACGGTAATTTTACGGGTAATATAAAAAAAGCTTTAGGAGTTATAGTAGGTGAAAAAGCAAAAATTACCGGAAACATAAATGCCGAATATGTTATTGTTGACGGCAGTGTTGAAGGCAATATTATTTCAAGCCAAGCCGTTGAATTATTAAACAAGTCAAAAGTTATAGGTAATATTCAAACAAAAATTCTTTCTGTTGCCGAAGGTGCCGTTTTTGAAGGAAAAAGTTCAATGTTAAGCTTTTTGGAAGAAGCAGCAGACAATACAAAAGAGGAATAGTACTATGATAAATTTTTTAATTAAGCATAAAGTAAAAATATTTTTAATTACAATTATCGGCTTTTTTGCCGGAACTTTTGTAGGGTTCGGCAGTTATCTTTTCAGTGACAGGTCAAGTATAGACACGGTTGCGGTTGTAAACGGAACCGAAATTCCATACAGAGTATATTATTCGTTATATAACAATGCAATAAATATGCACAGACAATCCAACCATGAATTTACAGAGGCAACCGCCAAAGCAATTCAGGCAAATATTTTACAAAGTTTGGTTAAAGACGAATTAATTTATCAACAGGCCGAAAAATACGGAATTGTTGTTTCTAACGAAGAACTTGCAAACGACATTCAACATTTCCCTTTTTTCGTAAACGATAAAGGTTTTTTTGACAGCAGAATTTATTTCGCTTTTTTAAATAATATAAGGTTAGCCCCTAAAGATTTTGAAGAATACAGAAGAAAACAACTTATATCAAGAAAAGTTCAAGTTCTTATTGCATCGGCAATATCAAATGTAAGCCAAGCAGAAATTGATTATTCGAAAGAAAGTTATAAAACATCCGATAAAAATATTATATTACAACAAAAAAACAATGAAATTTTAAATGATTGGTTTAATCAGGTTTTACAAAACAGTAAAATAAAATTCACAATGTTAAAAGAAAATTAATTTTTTTGTCCGTAAAACAACAACTCAAAATAAAAATCCGTTTCAAAATTTATTTCTTTAAATTATTATTTTGCAGGTAAATAAACTATAAACATATATATTGTGCTTATAACTATAACCATTACGGTTGCCGGAACGGAAATTTTACAATATCTTGCCCAACTTATTGAATAACCCGCTTTTGCAGAAACCGAAGTTCCCACAACATTTGCACTTGCACCTATCGGTGTTGCACTACCGCCGATATCGGTTCCTATTGAAAGCGCCCAACTCATTGTTGCCAAAGGAATTCCGCTTGTTACGGCAAGCGACTGAATTACGGGTATCATAGTTGCCGCAAAAGGAATATTATCAATAAATGCCGAAGCAATTGCACTAACCCAAATAATAATTGCAATCAAAACATAAGGGTTTCCGGCTGATGTTTTTTCAATAAGGTTGGCAATCAATTCAAGTATTCCCGTTTGTTCAAGCCCGCCTACAACAATGAAAAGCCCGACAAAAAAAAGCAAAGTTTTATAATCTATATTTTTAATTAACATAATTATATATTTCCCGCTAGTAACAAGTGTAACAAATGCTATAAAAACACCTATCGCTGCAACGCTTAAATGTGTTTGTGCATGTGTTATTAAAAGAATAATTGCACAAGCAAAAATTATACAACTTATAAAAAAACCGGTTTTGTCCGTAATTGCGGATTCGGGCCTGGGGAAAGTTCTTCTGTCAATTTTTCGGCCATGCTGCGAAAACTCTTTTCTGCAAATAAAATAAAAATAGGCAAGAGTAAAAATTAAACCTATCAATGCAATAATACCGGTATTACATAAAAAGTCCATAAATGTATAACCGAGTTTCGAACCGATAATAATATTAGGAGGATCTCCGCACATTGTTGAAGAACCGCCTAAATTGGCACAAAAAATTTCGGCAAGTATCATTGATATCGGATTAAAATCCAAAAGGAACGAAAGTTCTACCGTAACGGCAGCCAAAAATAAAATAACCGTAATTGAATCTATAAACATTGAAAGCACAGCCGACAATAACATAAAAGTAATAAATATGGGTATCACTTTATAATTAACGGCTTTTGCAAGGCGCATACAAAGCCATCTGAAAAAACCGACCCTTGCCATACCTTCAACCATTACCATCATTCCGGCAATAAATAATATTGTGGCCCAATCTATTCCTTTAGAACTTAAATGAGCATTTTTCGTATACCAAAATCCTAAACTGAAAACATCTTTAATATTTAAAGTTTCACTTATTGCCAAAACGGATTTTGAACTAAAGCCGAAACCTATTCCGAAAACACAAATCAAAGTTAAAGCTCCGCAAACAAGTGTAACCTGATGCCTTTCAAATTTTTCCGTAATTATTAAAGTAAACATTACAAGAAAAATTATAACGGCAAAAATTTGTGCCAGTAACATATTATTATCCTTTTCAAATAAATTTTATTATTAAATATTTTTAAATACCGATTTCTTTTAATAAATTTTTTAAAATTTTTGCAGAATTTATAAATGCTTCTTTTTCTTTATCATTAAATTCTATCTGCTGAACTTGCCTTATTCCGTCCGAATTTATTACAGACGGCAAACTTAAATACACATCGTTAACTCCGTAAAAATCTTTTATAAGCACGGAAACGGGAAGAACGGAATTTTCATTTAACAAAATACTTTCGGTTATTCTTGTAAGCGCAAGCCCTATTCCATAAGAAGTTTCACCTTTTTTTTCTATTATTTTATAAGCCGAATTTTTTACATTATTAAAAATTGATGTAAGTTTTTCCGTATGGTTACAATCTTTTTTATCATTACATAACATACAATGATTTTGTATATTTACACCGCCTACGGTTGCCTTACTCCATATAGGAAACTCACTGTCTCCATGTTCACCTAAAATGTATGCATGCACGCTTCTTGCATCAATATTACAGTGTTTTGCTATTTCATATCTGAAACGTGCCGAATCAAGTAAAGTTCCCGAACCTATAACTTTACTTGCAGG
>NZ_CACWEU010000214.1:0-2831 GCF_902760015.1 Candidatus Ruminimicrobium bovinum | reverse complement strand
GCCATATTCATCTACCTCCTATTATTATTTTAGGGTAACTAAACCCTTTGGCATTTTTTGCCTTTAAAATTGTGTAAAATCCTAAAAATTATAGTAATTTTTAGCTTTTTTGTCAACATTAAAAGTAACTATTTTAGAGTGTTAATAAAATGTTAATAACTTATGTTTGTTTTGTCTTTTCTTCTATAATAATTTATTCATTTCTGTGATTTTTGTTTTTGTTAGTTTTCCACCGAAATTTGTTAAAAAAAACGAGTTTTCCACCAACTTTTGCCTTGAAAAATATCTATTTTTAATATATAATAGCCTAGAAATGTCTAAAAACTTTGAAAAATTAAGCTCAAACTGGAACCATTTATTACTTCAAATGAAGGATGATTTTGAAATTAGCGACCATGTATTTCAAGCTTTCATAAAAGATGTATTAAAACCAGTAAAACTTGAGAAAAATACACTCTATATAGAGGTCCCTGAAGATGGTTATATTAGCTTTTTACAAAACCGTGTACTTTCTCAACTAAGAATTGCTGTATCACACGAGACTGGCATATCTACCGAAGATTTAGAAATCATATTTAAAGCTAAAAACTCTTCTCTTAAAAAAATAAGGGATGAAAATGAGGATTTTGTTTCTCTTCTTAAAGCATCTGGAATTAATGACCCACTCAATACTTTTGAAAACTTTGTTCAAGGTCAATCCAATGCCATTGCTTATGCTACAAGTATAGCTGTAGCTGAACACCCAGGAGAAAACTACAATCCTTTATTTTTATTTGGAAAGACAGGCCTTGGAAAAACTCACCTTATCCAAGCAATTGCTAATTATGCTCTAAAGAAAAATCCAAATTTAAACATATTATACACAACTTGTGAGAAATATGTCCAGGAATTTGTTAATAGTATTCAAAAAAACACAATTACCGACTTCAAAAATAAATATAGATCTGTTGATATCTTGTTAATAGATGATATTCATTTACTCGCAGGAAAGCAACAATCTCAAGAGGATTTCTTTAATACATTTAATGCTCTTCATGAAAATAAGAAACAAATAGTATTAACATCTGATAAGCCTGTAAAAGAACTTGGAAATGATATTGAAGAAAGGCTTAAATCAAGATTTTCTTGGGGTACAACTTGCGAATTATATCTACCAGATTATGAGACAAGAATAGCAATTCTTCGTAAAAAAGAAGAAAATAGACATCCTGAATTTAAAGTAGATAATGAAGTAATAAAATATATTGCTCAAAATGTAAAATCAAATATAAGAGAACTTGAATCTGCATTAAATAACATTATTTTATATTCAAAAATAATAAAAAAGCCTGTAGATATAAATCTTGCTAAAGAAAGACTTACAGATATTAAAAATAAAGATGAAAAGAAATTAACACCAGATAGAATTACTAACATTGTTTGTGAGTATTTTGGGGTAAATATATTAGATGTCTGTGGCCCAAAGAGAAATAGAGAGTTTGTATATGCAAGAGATATTGCAATATATTTATGTAGAGATATGATAAAAGATATAACACAGGAAAAAATTGGTGAATTTTTTAATAGAGATCACAGTACTGTTATTAATTCTTGTCAAAAAATAGAAAATAGATTAAAAAATGAAGAAGAATTAAACGAAAATATAAAAAATATAAAAGAAAAAATGTTATTATAAAAAATTAATTAACAAGTTTTATTTTAAAAAAGTGTTTAATTAATAATGATTTTAAAGGTTTTTAACATATCAACAGTGCTAATAATAATAATATATAAATATAAATAATAAAAAGGAGCTTTATGAAAATTTCAGTAAAAAAAGAAGAGTTTTTAAAATCTCTAAATATTGTTAGTAAAGCATTAAAAAAAGGAAATTTATATCAGATTTTAGATTGTGTTTTAATTGATGCATCTAAAAATAAAATTGTTTTAACTTGTCAAGATGGAAAAGAAATAACAATTAAAAATGAAACAGAAGGAACTATAATAGAAAAAGGTATTGCCGCAATAGATGGTTTTTATTTAATGGATCTAATAAGAAATATGCCAGAAAATAGCGAAATAGAAATAAATGTAAACAATAATAGAGATTGTTTAATAACCTGCGGTGAAAATATAAAATACGAAATACAAGCAAAAGATGAGACAACATATCCAAATATAACATCAGTAAATAAAGAAAATAAGATTATATTAAATGAATTAAAAATAAAAAAGTTAATAGAAAAAACAATCTTTTCATATGATAAAAATTTTGATTCATCAAATATAATTTTAAAAGGTATTTATTTAAATGTAAATAAAGAAAAAATTACTGCTAAATCAATGGATGGATATATAATATCTATTGTTAATGAAGTAATAAATGACAATAATGGAAAATATGAAACTATTATTCCAGGTTCATCACTAGAAGAATTAAATAAACTTATAAAAGGTGAAGTAAATAAAGATGTTTATATATATTTCAATGATAAAAATGTTGCATTTGAATTCAATAATACTTTATTTACATCTATAATTATCCCAAATAATTATATAGATACAGATAGAATCTTTAATATTGAATACTCAACAAAAGTTAATATTGATAGAAATGAGTTTTTAGAAAGTTTAATAAGATCTAAATCAGTATTAAGAGAAAATGAAAATAAACCTGTAATATTAGATATAAAAGATGATTATATGGATATTAGTTTAAATACTTTAGCTGGCGGCTCGTATGAAAAGATTGATATAAAAAGAACAGGTAAAGATTTAATGATTGCATTTAATGCAAATTATTTAATAAAAGTTTTAAGTGCTATAGATGACCAAAATATAAATTTATATTT
>NZ_CACWEU010000213.1:0-18534 GCF_902760015.1 Candidatus Ruminimicrobium bovinum | reverse complement strand
AAGTATTACAAGTAAAAATAATAATGTAATAGAAAATTACATAGCACTTTTTGAGAAAGCATTTATATTTTATAAAGTTAAAAGATATGATATTAAAGGTAAAGAATTATTAAACAGTCTCGAAAAATATTATATAGTTGATAGCGGACTACGGACGCATATATTGGGAAGGTTATCCGATACGGGAAGAGTTATTGAAAACATAGTTTATTTTGAACTTTTAAGAAGAGGATATAAAGTATCTGTTGGAAAATTTTACGACAATGAAATAGATTTTATTGCTTATAATGAAAAAGAAAAATTATATATACAAGTTTGTGAAGATATAACAACGGAAAAAACAAAAAATCGTGAAATAACTCCTTTAGAAAAAATAAAAGACAGTTTTCCTAAAATTATATTGACGACAAATGAAATTGAAGTTCAAACAACAGGCACGGGAATTCAAATTATAAGTTTAACAGATTGGTTGTTGAAATAAAATTTTAACCGTTAAAAAAAACTACAGCCATAATTTGATATGGCTGTATTTTCTTTTATCTAAAAATAAGCACTTAAACCGCATCTTCAAAGAAAGAGTTTTTATCTTGTTCCAAAACGGTATTAATTTTTTGTTGAACATCCAATAGTTGTTTTATTTTATCGTCAACAATAATATCTTTTAGCTGTATAGGAATAACCAAGTTTATACCTTGTATACTTGTGCATCTGCTTATTGCGACATAAGTTTGTCCGCTTGCAAAAGCCCCTTTTGTTCCTAAATCCACAAGTATTTTATCAAAAGTTTTACCTTGACTTTTATGTATGGTTATAGCCCATGCCAACCTTATTGGATATTGTTTAAAACTTGCAACTTTAACTTTAACATAATCTTGTTCTTGTTCGCTCCAAACAGTTTCATACATTGCCCATTCATTTCTTTCTACATTTACTATATGCCCGTTATCAAGTTTAACTGTAATAGTTGAATTAAAAAAAGATTTTCTGTTTATATTTATTCTTGTAACCGTTCCCATTGTTCCGTTGATGTATTTACCGTCCGAATCATTAATTAACATCATTATTCTTGCACCAACTCTTAAGGTTATTGTTTGTTCTGTCGGGTAATCGTTAGGTTTTATTTTATCTCTGTTTCCTTCAATTATTGCATAAAATTCCTGTTCCGTGGCTTTGTTAAGTTTTTGTAATTCTTGCTTGTTATAATTGTTTGCAGTTTCATTCATGGTTGTTAATTTTATTACCGAAGGAATATTTTCCATTGTTGTTTGCTTATTTAATATATCTATTTCAGTTTGTGAAATGTTGTTTTCCCTCATATCGTTTAAAATATTTATAAATTGTTCATCTTTTTGTCTGTAAATTTTGTCAAAGTTTATAATGTGTAAATAACTTTTCCTTAAACAAAAAGAACTTAAAAAGTAGCAAGAGTCATATTTTTTCGGCCTTCTTTTAGCTGTAATTAAATTTATTATTTCATCTTCCGTTTGCGGCAATTCTCCTGTAAATTGGTCTGCTTCATCATTTTTTACAACAGGCGGAAGTTGATATAAATCACCTATAAATACCATTTGTATTCCTGCAAAAGCTATCATTTTCTTTTCTTCGGCAGAAGCATTAATTCTTAAGAATTTATCTATACAATCCAACAAATCTGCTCTTAACATAGAAGCTTCATCTATGATTATGGTATCTAAATGTTGGTATTTTGCTATTTGTGACGGATCTGTTTTATAAATTCTTGAGTAACTTACATCTCTGCCGAAATGGAAAAACGAATGTATTGTTTGCCCGCCTGCATTTAATGCGGCAACACCTGTTGTTGCCAACACTACAAACTTTTTGTTTTTCTTTTTTAACTCTTCAGTTGCTAACTTTAAAAATGTTGTTTTACCTGTTCCTGCTTTTCCGGTGATAAAAACATTTTCATTTGTGTTCAATAATAAATCCAATGCTTTACTAAAATCTTGATTAATTTCAATTTTGTTCATTTTTTTCTCCTTTTTTATTTTGTGCCTACACTTTATATGAATATCTTCATATTTCTGACACATTTTTCTTTTTGTTTATTGTTTTAATTTTTTCCTTGCACTAATAGAAAAGTATTGGCAAAATATGACAATTTTTCTTTTTTGTCATAATTAGCCAATAATTCTTATTTTGTATAAGCAAGAAATGTGAAATTTAAAATGTTTTGGGTGTTGTGTCACAATTTGTCAATTATATTGTATGTTTAGGAAATTAAAATAAAGCAGTAAGAGAAAACAAATGAACATTTTAGGAAACAATAACAACAAAAAAACAGAAACATGGCAAAAAATATTTTTATTTTCATACATATTATTACTTTCAACATTAATTGGTTTATCAATTGAAATATTATTTGAACATTCTGATTTTTTATTTTTGAAATCAAACGAAGAAATTAAACAATATATTGATAATAACACGAATATAATAGAAAAAACAGCATTTTACTTAGCCAAAAAAGGTAATTTGGAAGTAATAAAATATTTAATAGAAGAAAAAAATTTAGATGTTAATATTAAAGATAAATCCGGAGAAACAATTTTATTTAATGCTTGCGAAAGCGGTAATTTAGAACTTGTGAAATATTTAGTTGAAGAGAAAAGATTAAATGTTAATGCTGAAAATATTGCAGGACAAATTGCTTTGTATAAAGCTTATAAAAGCGGTAATTCAAAAATTGCAGAATATCTTTTGAAACAAGGAAATGTAGAAACTCTTGAATATTTAAAAAAACATGGACTTGAAATAAAGCCAAAGGATTATATTCCTGCTTATTGGCATAGAGCAATAAACAGATATAAATTAGAGCAATTTGACGAAGCAATTAAAGATTTCGACAAAGTAATAGAACTTGACCCTAATTTTATTTCTGCTTATTACAATCGAGGAAATGCTAAACAAATGTTAAAACAACATGAACAAGCAATCAAAGACTACGACAAAGTAATAAAACTTTATCCAAAAAAAGCCATTGTATACAACTATAGAGGATTTAGTAAATATTATTTAAAACAATATGAACAAGCAATTAAAGATTATAACAAAGCAATAGAACTTGACCCAAAATATCTTTTTGCCTATTACAACAGAGGTTTTGCCAAATATATGTTAAAGAAATATGACGAAGCAATTAAAGATTATGACACAATAATTAAATTTAATCCTAAATACAGTTATGCTTATTATTATCGGGCAGTTCTTAAACAAAATTTAAAACAATACAACGAAGCAATTGATGATTATAATAAAGCAATAGAATACGAACAAAATAAAGTTCAAGCTTATAATCAAATAACTTATTGCTATTTATATACAAACCAACCGGAAAAAGCATTAGAGAGCATAAAAAAGGCATTGGAATTGGAACCTGATAATGCAATGTATATTGATACCTTAGGCGATGTTTATAAATATATTAAAGATTATTATAAAGCAATAGAACAATACAAAAAAGCAATAAATATAAATAAAAAACAAACAGCATCATATAACAATCTGATTGAAATTTATAAAACATTAGGAAAAGAAAAAGAAGCAAAAGAAATTGAAGAAAAATTAAATGAAATAAAACAGGAGGAGTAAAATGGTAGGTTCTTTAGAGTATTATATTGGATCGTTTGTAAATTCTTTAATTTGTTTAGTTATTACACATTTTGTTTTTATAACGGTTGTATTTAGTTTTTCATTTATTATTTCTTGGCTAATATTTTATTTGATGTTTTCAACAAAAAGAAAAAATAAAAATAAGCCGGATAAAAGTATTTTGGAAAATGAATTTATAAATGAAATAAAGATTGATAATAAAGTAATAAAAATATGGCAAAAAATATTGTTATTTTTATATATAGTATTAACTATAGTAGCGATAGAATTATCAATTTATCATCATAATGTGTATCCTTTTAGAATGCCAAAAATGTTGATATTGATATTTCTTGTTATTATGGATGGACAATTGATGTTTTATTTTTACAAACTTCTTATTAAATATAAAAACAGGTTTATAAATAAGTATCGTAATCGTAATATTATAATACGGACAGTATTTTTTTTATGGATTCCGATTTTATTAATCGTTTTTAAGATTTTTTCAAATTATTCAATTTATTTAGGTATAAGCAATTTATTTAAAAAATTATTTTCATATATTTTCCTTTAATATAAAACGAATTCTTTTGGCTTTAAGTGTCATAAAGTGTAAATTTAGTATATAAAAGTTTAAATAAAACAGGAGAATAATTAAAATGGGAAAAATTAAAATTGCAGGTTGCGGCAGTAGCGGAAGAAATATTTTAAATCGTTTGATTGAAGGAAAAATTGACTTCGAACAAATTGAATTCTATTTGATAAATAGTGATGCGGCTTCACTAAAAAAATCAAAAATTAAAAATAAAATTTTAATAGGAGACGGTTTGGGTTGTGCTTGTAGTATAAAGAGAGCAAAACAATATTTAGAACAAGCAAATAACGAAATCAGAAACATGTTGACAGATACGGATTTGTTAATTCTTACAACCGGTATGGGTGGAGGAATGGGAACGGCTGCTGTTTGTGAAATTGCAAAAATAGCAAAAGAACAAAATATTCCGACAATAGCCGCTGTTACAACACCATTTACCTTTGAAGGTTTAGCAAGAATAACTAATGCAGAAAACGGAATAAAAGAATTAAAAGAATATACAAATACAATTTTTGTTTTTAAAAACGATAATATTTTTAATTATATTAACGAAAAAGAAGATACATCTTGTGAAAAACTTTTTAACTTTATAGATAGTGTTATGGAAGAAATAATAAACTCAATAATAACAACAATAAAAAATAAAAATAATATTGATATTAATGATTTAAAAATATTAATAGAAAAAAGCTCAAATATAATAATATTAAAAAAAGTGTAAGAAACATCGAATTAATGGATATAATGTCATAATTTGCCAATTTAATTATATGTGTAGGAAATGAAATTTTGAGGGGTTTATGAATAACAAAAATTTATATGAAAAATTATTTAAAAATTGTAAAAACGGAAATATTGAAGCGGTTAAATTTTTAATAAAAAACGATTTGGATATAAATTATAAAGATAAAGAAGGCAAAACTGCTTTGTTTTATGCTCGTAATAATTTAGATATAGTGAAATATTTAGTAGAACACGGAGCCGATGTTAATATTAAAAATAATTCAGGTGATTCGATTTTATTTTATGCTTGTTTTACAGAAAATTTTGAGTTAATTAAATATTTAGCAGAAGAAACAAATGCAAAAATTAATGACACCTATGATGATGGAAATATTATTTTATTTCGTTTTTTAGCAACACTTAATTTTGAAACAATAAAGATTTTAGTAAAAAAAGGTTTGAATATATATCAAAAAAGTGTTTTTGGATCGTCCGCTTTGTTTTTTGCTTGTTATAACAAAGATTTAAGGATAATAAAATATTTAGTTGAAGAAAAAAAATTAAATGTTAATGTTAAAAATAAAGCAGGAGAAACAGCTTTATTTGAAGCATGTAAAGCGGGAAATTTAGAAATTGTTAAATATTTAGAAAAATGTGGATTAGACATTAATGTTAAAAATAAAGCAGGAGAAACAGTATTATTTGCTGCTTATAGTAGTAAAAAATTAGAACTAATAAAATATTTGATAGAAGAGAAAAAGTTGAATGTTAATGCTAAAAACAACTATGGAAAAACAATTTTATCCAAATATTGGATAAGATATAATTTGGAACTTGTAAAATATTTAGTCGAAATTGGAGCTGATGTTATTAATGAAAGAGGATTCCTTTCCAATGCTTGTAAAAATGGAAATTTAGAGTTAGTGAAATATTTAGTAGAACACGGAGCCGATGTTAATATTAAAAACAATAATGGAGAAACTGTTTTATTTGATTCTTGTGAAAGTGAAAATTTGGAACTAATAAAATATTTGGTAGAAGAGAAAAATTTGAATGTTAATGCTAAAAACGACTATGGAGAAACAGCTTTGTTTAAAGCATGTAAAACAGGAAAGTTAGAAATAGTTAAATATTTAATAAAACAAGGAATTGATATTAATGCTAAAGATGAAAATGGATTAACTGTATTATTTTTTGCTTATAAGAAAAAGAATTTAGAGATAGTTAAATATTTAGCAAAATTATTTGATGCCGGTTATAAAAAAAGTTTGAAATTAAATAATTTTTTAATAGAGAATGAGGAGCATGAAACTGATATTAATGCTAAAAATGAATTTGGAGAAACAATTTTATTTAATGCTTGTTTTGAAGGTGATTTAGATATTGTTAAATATTTAGTTGAAGAAAAGAAATTAGATATTAATGTTAAAGATAAAAACGGACTTTCTCCTTTGTTTTCTGCTGTTATTACTGCATGTTGTTTTAATGAAAAAATAGATATAGTGAAATATTTAATAGAACACGGAGCCGATATTAATGCTAAATCTAATAAAGGTGAAACTGTTTTATTTTTTTGTTTTTATAATGGTGGGTTTATGGAATTAGTGAAATATTTTATATCTAAAGGACTTGATATTAATGTTAGAAATAACGAAGGTAAAACGGAATTATGGTATGCCAAACAAAGTAAAAACGAAAAAATAATTAAATATTTAAAAAGTATCGGAGCAAAAGAATAAAAAAAGGAGGATTAAAATGGACCCGATAATACCATTTATAATAATGTTTACAATTTGTTGTGCAATTGTTGCTGTAGGCTTATTTGCAGGTACATTTTTAGTATCTTTTGTAATAGTTAAAATATGGCAGTTTTTTGTCGGCAAACAAGCAGAAAGAAATGTTGAAAAATATCTTAAAAACAATCCTGATTTATTTAAGGATGATAAATAATAATAAGGGAGAATAAAAAAATGAAAAAAATATTATTAAGTTTGTATTTAGTTTGTCAGGCAATTATGCCGGCTTATTGTGATAGCGGCGATATAGAAACTTTATGGTATCTGTTTAAAATGTTGTTAGTGATAATTTCTCCATTTGTAATATTATTTATAATTGTTTTTTTAATGTCTCTTCTGTTAGAGTGGTATGCAAGCGATGTCGAGAACCATCCTGAAAGAAGACTTATAGTTATTATAATGGATATTATTTTGGGCATATTAACTTTAGGTACTATATGGCTTAATAAAAGAAAATAATGTAGTAAAGAGTTTATAATAAAATGCTAAAATACTAAACAGGGTGAATTATATAAAAAAAATAATGGAGGAGAGCAAAAATGCTTTTTCAAACTAATTTACAAAAAGAAAAAAATGAAGAAAAAGAAGATGAAAAAACTAAAGAACTTTATAGAAAAGTAAGTGATTTTTTGGGATTAGATAAAAAAGGGATAATTGCTATAGATATTTATGATGTTAAAGCTATTTTAAAAGATTCAAAAAAATTTATTATGACTATGGACGAAGATGAAAGTTTAGCAAAAGCATTTTCAAAAGCTATAGAAAAAGAACCTGAAATTAAAAATGCAACAAGTTTATTGATAAATATATTTTATCCGCAAAACAATCCTATAACATCAAAAGATTTGACTGCATTCAACGAAATTTGTAAAGCCGAATTTAAAAAATGTGTATTTATCAAACGAGGCGAAGTTGTTGACAACAACCTTAACACAGCTAAAAAAATAGCCATCCTCGCAACTTTTAATTAACAAATATATTTATAAAACACCCTAAAATAACTTAGGGTGTTTTTTGCCAATAAGGATATGGCAAATAAAATTTAACAATAGTTAATAAATTTGTAAAACAAATTTTTAAAACACTTCAGTTTACCTTAAACTATCTGACCTTTAACAATAATTTCAGTCGGCAAATGCTTCGTTTCTGCTCAAAAATTAAAAGTTTTGAATTGCTAAAAAGATTGTGTCATCCCGCACTTGATGCGATATCTTGTCGTTAAAAATGTGGTTGATTTTTTTATAAATATGGTATATAATATGGGTACGTCGAGACTGTGTCTTATCACAGGTTTGAGTTTTTACTCAACTCGACGTCTTTTTTTTATGGTTCTTTAGGAAATTTTACTATTCCGTAACCTAATACTTTGCCATCTTTATTGCGGATATTATTTTTTATTTGCTTATAGTATTTATCGTCGTCTTTTTCTATTTTCCTAAAAATCGCACCGGCTACAATATCGGCAAATTGGATACCAACACTTAAATGAGACGGAGCGATAAACAGCCCTTCTATTAAATTGTTGAATTTAGAATTGTTTTCTCTGTCTGCAATCATCAAATTATGATGTAAAGTCCTTAATCGGTTATCTTCAAATGATAATCTATTGTCTATTATAACAAGTCCATTAAATTCTGCACCTGATGTTCTTGATAAATCTTGTAGATAATATTGAAATCTTTCAACCGCTTGTTTATAACTATACCAATATAAATCATCTTTACTTTTTATATACGAAAGTTTATATGCTTCTTCAACATTAGTTACTGTCGATATAATTTTTATAGATTTATATGATGTAATAATGCTATATAATTTTGAACGAACTTCGTCCTTTTCTTCAAAAGTAAGATGTTTTAATCCGTTTTCTTCATCTTTATTATTAGGTGAAAAATATCTCCATTTTATTTCGGAGTTAATATTATATTCTTTCTTTAAATTTCTTAATTTTTTATATATTTCTTTCCAATGATTTTCCGGTATAATAACACCACCGATAACAAAATATTTTGAATGTTTTTTATCTTCAGGTACTATTGTTCCGGATTCGTCAATAAAAAATAAATGCATTTAATCCTCTAAATTTATAATAAATTTAACAATTAGTATTCTATAAAAAATAAGTAATAAAGTGTAAATAAAAAAATTAAAATTATTATTATTCTTCTTATAACATTTCTTCAAAACCAACTTTAAAATCCTAAAAAGATTTAGTAAACACTGTTCACGAAATTGGTACAGCAGTATAATTATTATTTGAATATTAAAAATATCATATTGTTTATTATTAAAGATTATTTGATTAGTTTTATTGCAGATTTAATAATATCAACGATTTGTTTTTGTTGCTTTTTGGATAATGTAGAAAATAAATATTTAACTGAATTTATTATACTATCATCAATTGTTGAATTATTATGGGTGTTTCTTATTAAATTATCACAAGATGTATTAAGAGCTTTTGCTATTTTTATAAATGTGTCCAAACTTGGTTTTGATGTGTTTCTTTCTATACTACTTAAAAACTTTGTTCCTATTTCTGCTCTACAAGCAACTTCCTCTTGAGTTAAAGATAATTTCTTTCTCTCTTCTTTAATTCTCTTACTTATTGTAGTATAAATATCTTCTTTAAACATTTGTAGTTATTCTCCCAAAAATACTTCTTAATTTTTACATTTTTTTTAAATTTTTAATACTACTTATAAGTAGATTATTAGTTCTATTTATAAGTTGATAAATTGATTTAAAATTGATAGTATATGTTTCGAATAGTAGTTTTAAAAAATTTTAAAATTAAGGGAAAAAAATGAGTGAATGTAAATATTTAAAAATAGAAATTATTGAAAAGAAAACTTTAGGTAATCCTATTTATGGGCAAAATAGGATTTGTAAAATAAAAGAAGAAAAGATTGATACAGAAAAAATAGAATCTATATTAAGTAAAGAAATAGAAAAAGGATGTCTTGGTGGTGGATCTGGTGTAAAATTTTGCTTGTTTAATAGATTAGAAGACTGTCCTTGTAACGAAAATAATAAAAAAGGATAGTTTCTTATGAAAAACAAAAGATTTTTATTATCAAAATTCTATAAAAACTATAAAAGTGTAATATTTGATAATGAAGGAAATAAAAAAAAATTGAAAGAAATTGTAAATAAATTATTACCTTATATTATGGAAAATGAAAATTTAGAAAAAATTATTATTAACAAATTTTATTATTGTTTAAAAGGATTTAAAGAAGGTATTACAAAAGAAAAGATGAAATCAGGAATAAAGAATTGTATATATATTTTTGGTGATGAAATTCTCGGGAAATTAAGTAAAAAGTATATTTCTGATGATGAAATTAACACTTATTTATTTCCTTTGATTAATGAATTAAATTTGCAAAATATTATTGCTTGTGTAGGTGGAATATAATTTAATCAATATAATTAAAAGGTCAACAATGAAAAAAATAATTTTATTAATATTATGTTTATTTATTTTTAATGTTTTTGTAGATGCAAGAGTATTATATCAATATAAAGGTAATAAAAATTCTATAGTTAAAAATTATAAATTAAAAGAAATAAGCAATATAGGAATATTTAAAGAAAGTTTTGATATAGAAGGTTATTTGTTAGACATAGATGAACAACCAATAAAAAATAAAGATATTTACATATACAGTGCATTAAAAGAATATGAAGAAGGTTCAACAATAATAAAAACAAATGCAAAAGGAAAGTTTAAAGGAAAATTTAGTATCAAAAAGAAACTTAATTCAACTCCCAATCCTAAATTAAATATAACTTTTGTGCCTATGGAACAATATGAGTCTCTTTTATATTTACAAAAAAGAGGAGAAGATATAAAGAAAAAGATTTATAATCCAATAGGTTTATTTTTTTTTGATTCTAATAAATCCGAAAGTGTTGATATTAAAATTTTAAGCAATAAAGGTGAAAAGATAAAAACGACAGAATTAACATCAAATAATATAATTCTAAAAACAATTAAACTTTCAGGAAAATATTTTAGACAACAAAAGGAAAATGCTTTATTGGAAGTAAAAAATAAACTAAAAGAAAACAATATTAACAATGTAAATGTAGAAGCAACAATATTGGATTCGGATGAAATTTTAAAAAACAATTGGCAGGATATTATTGAAGATATTATAGGACGAGAACTTGAAAAAAGAAAAGCATTAACAGAAGCAAAGAAGGAGTTAAAAGCAAATAGTTTTAAAATAACTGCAGAAGAAGCGATATTAAATTCAAATGGAGAATTAGAAGATAATTATCAAAGTATTGTAGATGCATTAGTATCAGCTAAAACGAGATTAAAAAGGACAGGCATTAATAATATAGATATAGAAGAAGAATTTATGTTATCAATCAGGCCGGCAATAATTAGGAATAATTATTCTTGGGATTATTCTTTAGAATGCAAAATAAAAGAAGAAGCTTTTAAACAAGCAAGGATAAAACTTAAAAACAAAAAAACAATAGATGGTTATGATTATGATGATTACGATATAGAAAAAATCATTTGTGAACAAGATGAATCTTTTTTAGATAGAAAAGAATTTAAAAAAGTAAAAGATAATTGGAAACAATTACTAAATAAAGAAATTCAAAAAGTAAAACAACAAAAATGGCAAACGAAAAATGAAATAAAAAGATGGAAAAAAAGTGCACATGTTGTTGAACAATATTTATATAACAGATGCCCGAACTGTTTTAGATGGTCTTTAGGATATACTTTATTAATGAAGACCGGAGATAGATATCACAGTTATGCAATATGGTATTGTCCGGAATGTCAATATTACAGAGAACAACTTAACGGATTTTAGTAAGTTTTTATTTAAAACCGTTCCGGCTGTTGCAATTAAATAAATTTCAAATAGCAAAAAAATTTTTTAAAGTTCGTTGCCGTTTGTCATGTAAACTTTAAGCTATCAGCTCTAAGCTCTAAACTAAAAATTTATTCTATAAATTTTTTTAAAACACTTCAGTTTGCCTCAAAAGTAGTTATTAAAATTTGATATTTAAGAGTATATTAATTTATACTGAATAAAGAAAATATAAAATCTTTGATAAATAAAACGATTTGCTTAAAAGAAATTTCAATATCAATATCGTTGTTTTTTAAAAATGCTTTCCATTGCTTATTTTTATCTATATCGTTATAAAAATTTACAGTAAAAATTTCAGAAGTAAAATCTAAATTTGTTTTTCTTCTTTCAAAAGTACTTATTATTGATTTTTTCAAATCTTCTCTGTTAATGTCACAAGTTTTTATTATTGTATATACATCATAAAAATCTTTCATTCTGCTATTAATTATTGATAAACTTATCATTGCTTCAAATTTTTCAGCAATAATTGTTTCTATACAATATGCTTTTACTTTTGTTTCTTTATCCCCAAATATTGACGGATATTCAACTACTCTTGCTCTCGGATAAACAAAATCTCCAAAACCTAAATCTATTCTTAATTGTTTTTTTATTTTTCCTATCAATCCGTTGAAAGTTACACGAATTCCTTTATAATTTGAATCTTCTATTATGTTTTTTACTATTATGGTCTTTGTATCAAATAATACACCGTCTTCGATTTTAGTTGATAAAATATCAATAAAAATATTTTTTATAATGTCAGGTTCATTTTTTAGTCTTCTAATTAAAAAATCAATATCAATAGTAGGTCTTGATTTGGGAATATCTATAGTTATAAGCAAAAGCCCGCCTTTTAACAAAAAATTATTTTTATATTTAGATATTGAAAGCCTATATAAAAAACTTTCCTGTAAATATCTTAAAATAATCAGGTTAAAATCAACTTTTTTGTTTTTAGACAAGTTAAATAATTTTGCTCTTATTGATTCGGATAAATTTTTAATCATAATTTTGCCGTTAACCAGGATGTTAATATTTTTTCAACTTTTAACTGTTTAGCAATTTTTATTAATTTAGATATATTTTTGTTTTTTAGTTTTAAATACTCATTAAAACTTTCTTTTAATATATCTATTCCTATCTTATTTCTATATTTAAAACAATCGCAAATTGTTCGTTCAATATCATAAATTTTAAAACTATACTTGCCTTCTTTTATTACATTAATATTTGTTTTATAAATATTATCTTTCATATAAAATACTTGATACTTTTGATAAAACTCCTGCGGTTTTCTAATCCCTCTCGGTAAAGAAATTGTTATTTTTTTCGGAATAAATGTTGTTAATTTATAGTAAACTAATGCCGATAACAAACAAATTACTCCTTTTGGCATAGCCATTGATATATCTATAAAATTTTGTTCTTTTAAATTTGTATCAATTTTTCTGTATAATCCATGTTTTATTTTTATTAATTTATCAATATCACATAATAATTTAATATCTTTGTTATACAACCCCAAAGACAATAAATCTTTCGTCGTAGTATAATTTTTTATTTTGTTTAAATTAAAATTTATATTTTTCATAATCTACATACATATTATAAAAAATGTATGTAAATTGCAAATAAAATTTTTTACAGGATCTTTTTGGCTTTATAATTTTTTAATTATAAATCGCTGTTTTGAGTTGTTTAAAAACGGCAAATGCTTCGTTTCAGCTCAAAATTTGAAAAGTTTTTTGTAAAAGTTGGTTGTTGACTTTTAAATAAAATAAAAATATACTAATTGTTGTCTACTTCGCAAAAAGGTATAAATACGAATTTTTGCGGAGTGTAAGAAGGGATGCTGAAAATGGAAATTAAAAGAAATTTTTATTTGCAACAATTAATTGATAGTCAGGATAACGGGTTAGTAAAAATAATTACCGGTATACGCAGGTGCGGTAAATCTTATTTGTTAAACGATATATTTGTTAATTATTTAAAAAAGAAAAAAGTAAAAGATTCTCATATTGTAAAAATTGATTTTGATTCTCCCGTTAATAAAAAATATTATGAACCCGCAGTATTGTATAATTATTTGAAAAGTTTAATAAAAGATAAAAATAAATATTATTTTTTATTGGACGAAATTCAACTTGTTAAAGAATTTGAATCCGTTCTAAACGGTTTGTTAAGAATAAGAAATACGGATATATATGTAACAGGAAGTAATTCAAAATTTCTGTCGTCTGATGTTATTACGGAATTTAGAGGCAGGGGTGATGAAATAAGAATTTATCCTCTATCTTTTTCGGAAATGTCTTCTGTATATAAAGATATCAATTTAGCTTGGGAAGATTACTATACTTACGGAGGTTTGCCATCCGTAGTGTTGGAAAAAAAACAAGAAAAGAAAATTAATTATTTGAAATATCAGGCAAACAATGTTTATTTAAATGATGTCATTGAAAGAAATAATCTTAAACATCAAGAAGTTTTAACAACATTAACAAAAATTATTTCCTCAAATATAGGTTCGTTGACCAATCCTAAAAAATTAGCGAATACTTTTAAAAGTAAAAATATTTTAGCTTCGGATAAAACTATAGCTTTGTATTTGGGTTATTTAGAAAATGCTTTTTTGATAGAAAAATCAAAAAGATATGATATTAAAGGTAAAAAATATATTAATACTCCGTTAAAATATTATTTTACCGATATCGGAATAAGAAATTGTTTGTTAAATTTCAGTCAACAGGAAGAAACTCATTTAATGGAGAATATTATTTACAATGAATTGTTAATAAGAGGATTTAATGTTGATATCGGAGTTGTTGAATACAATACAAAAAAAGATAATAAAAATATCAAAAAACAATTAGAAATAGATTTTGTATGCATTAAAGGTAATAACAAATATTATATACAATCCGCTTTTGCAATTCCCGATGAAGAAAAAATGAAACAGGAAACGACTCCGTTACTTAAAGTTAATGATGCTTTTAAAAAAATTGTAATAGTTAAAAACAGTATTAAAATGTGGAAAAATGAATATGGAGTATTGATAATGGATATTCAGGATTTTTTACTTAATCCGAATAGTTTAGATTTGTAGATAAAAATGTGATTTTATAAAACGAGGCGAAGTTGTTGACAACAACCTTAATACAGTTAAAAAAATTGCCATCCTTGTAACTTTTAATTAACAAATATATTTATAAAACACCCTAAAATAACTTAGGGCGTTTTTTGCCAATAAGGATATAGTAAATAAAAATTTAACAATCGTCAATAAATTTGTAAAACAAATTAGTTTCCCTTAAACTCTCCGGTGTTTAACGCTCAAAATATATAGTGAAATTTTATTGTCGTATAACATAATTTTTGATATAATCAAAAACAATCTTACAATTTACAACAACAAGAACTTAATAAAGAATCTGTAATATATAATGATAAACAAAGAAATTTATTTTGGGATTTAGAAGAAAATAAAAAAACTTCGGAAACTTTGCATCAAACAAATGACGTCTTCTCCGAAAGCAACAATAGCACAATAAAAATCCGATTAATGTCAATCAAAAAATTTATCAATTCAATTCATATTACCCAAAATAACAATAGAACATTTGAACCAAAATCTATAAAATACAGTTACTTAGTGCATTTTTTGTAAAATATGCTATATTTAAGTTGTAAGTTGCCAAAAACGATTACTTGTAACTTATAAAATGAACAAACAAAACTATTTATTAGATTTAATAAAACTAAACAAAACTGTTTTTACAATAAAAGAAATTTCTTTGTTGTGGAACAGTTCAGATAATAATTTTATAAAAGAAAAATTATACAGATATACAAAATCAAATAAACTTTTTAGAATAAGAAAGGGAATATATTCAAAAGATAAAAAGTTTGAAACTAACGAACTTGCAACAAAAATATTTACACCGGCTTACATAAGTTTTGAAACGGTATTGGCTAAAGAAGGATTGATATTTCAATATTATAGTCAAATTTTTTCTGCATCTTATCAAACAAAAAAAATAACGGTATTAAACCAAGAATATGTTTACAGAAAAATAAAAAATGAAATATTGGTAAATATAAAAGGAATAGAAAATAAAAATAATTACAGTATCGCAACAAAAGAACGAGCATTTCTCGATATGATATATATAAACAAAAATTTTTATTTTGATAATTTATCCGTTTTGAATTGGGATAAAGTTTTTGATTTGTTACCGATATATAATAACAAAGCAATGCAAAAAACAGTTAATAAATATTATAAGGAAAATAAAAATGATTGATATTTCCACACACAGAACAATTTTATTACAAATATTAAAAGATATTTATACGGACACATCAATTGCAACTTATTTGGGGTTTAAAGGCGAGACTGCTTGTTTATTGTTTTACGAATTAGACAGATTTTCCGTGGATTTGGATTTTGATTTATTAGATACAAAACAAAAAGATTTTGTGTTTAACCGAATAGACAAAATTCTATTAAAGTACGGAACATTAAAAGAAAAATTACAAAAAAGATACAGCTTGTTTTTCTTATTGGATTATTCCGGCAGAAAAGGAAACTCACCGAATATAAAGGTTGAAATAAATACAAGAAATTTCGGAGCAAAATACGAAGTGCTTTCTTTACTTGGTATATCAATGAAAGTTATGGTGAAAGAAGATTTGTTGGCAAATAAACTTGTTGCAATGTTTGAAAGAATAAATAAAGCTACAAGAGATATTTATGATGTGTATTTCTTTTTAAACAAAAGATGGAATGTTAACAAAAACATAATAGAACAAAGAACAAAATTAAAATATGAAGATTTTATAAACAAGTGTATTGCTTTGTTGGAAAAAGTAAGTAATAATTCCTTATTATTTGGTATGGGTGAACTTATTAACGATAAACAAAAGATTTGGGTAAAAAACAACCTTATAAAAGAAACAATATTTCTATTGAAATTGCAGTTAAGCAAATAAATTTTAATAATATCAATAATAAAATTAATTTCTCTTTTTTCTCTATCTCTGTATTGATATAAAGTATAATCGAACAAAAATATCAATAGAAAGCAGACAAAATTGTCAATTGAAAGCGGTCAAAAACATCAATTATAAGAAAGATTATGAAATGACGTCTTCTCCGAAAGCAACAATAGCACAATATAAAATCCGATTAATGTCAATCAAAAAATTTATCAATTCAGTTTTTATTAACTAAAACAACAAAAAAAATAACAATTGTTAAAAAAGTTTTTGATAAATTTATATAAAAACTTGCAAAAATTTGAAAGTTTTTAATATTTTCATATAAAAACTTTATTATTTTAACAACCTTAACACAGTTGGTACAAGAAATACAACCAATATTATAATAGATACCAAAATAGAAAAGTTGCTTGATTTACAAGCTAAAATAAATGAAATAATCAATAATATGGTAGTTTAGCAGACAGATATTAATGATAAATTTACCGATGAATAAATATATTGAGTTATACTAAAAGAATATGTTTTAATATCAAAATTTGACTTAATTTTAATAATATAATATCATTTTTAATATAAAATTTGATATTATAATATAAAAGAGAGTTTATGATTAAAAGAAAAATAAAAGAACTTATTACAGCAAGTTTATTTAAAAATAAAGTGGTTATTGTTTACGGTGCAAGGCAGGTTGGTAAAACAACACTTGTCAAAGATATTTTAAAAGATTTTTCAAAGGATGGTAAATATATAAGTTGCGAATTATTATCTGCACAAAGAGGTTTGTCCGTATTAGAACCGGAACAAATAAAAGCATTTTTAGGACAATACAAATTAATAGTTTTAGATGAAGCACAAGATATAACCAATATAGGAAAAGTTTTAAAAGTAATAGTTGATTTTTTGCCTGATATTCAAATTATTGCAACCGGTTCATCAAGTTTTGATTTATCAAATAAAATATCAGAGCCGTTAACAGGTAGAAATATTACTTTTCAGTTGCCGGCATTATCTTTGCAGGAAATAGTAAATGATTCCGATGCTATTGATGTTAATTCAAAATTGGAACTTTTATTAAGGTTCGGTTTATATCCTGAAATTTATACCTTACCTGATGAAGAATCTAAAATAGCAAGATTAAACGAAATTGCAAATAATTATTTATATAAAGATGTTTTGGAGTTTGATAAAATAAGACATTCCGATACAATATCAAAATTAGTTCAATTGTTGGCATTACAAATTGGACAGGAAGTTTCTTTACAGGAACTTGCAACACAATTAGGAATAAACAGATTAACAGTAGAGAAATATATAGATTTATTGGAAAAAAGTTTTGTAATTTTTAAATTGAAATCTTTTTCGAAAAATAAAAGAAAAGAAATTTCTAAAAATTTTAAAGTTTATTTTTATGATTTGGGAATAAGAAATTCAATAATTCAGAATTTTAATCAGTTGGATTTAAGACAAGATACAGGTGCAATATGGGAAAATTTCTGTATATTGGAAAGGAAAAAATATCTTTTACAAGTTGCACCTTACAGACAAACTTATTTTTACAGAACTTATTCCGGAGAAGAAGTTGATTATATTGAAGAAATATCAGGTAAAATAACAGCTTATCAATTTAAATGGAACGATAAAAAAAATATAAAAAAATTATTAACATTTACAAAAACTTATAATACACAAATAAATAAAATTACTCCAATGAATTATTTTGATTTTATTAAATAAATCTTAATTTTATCCCAATAAACTATCGGGCTTTGATTGTAAATTTTTCTAATTCCTTAAAGTCCTTTCTTTTACTCCTAATATTTCTTCCATCTCTTTATATTTTATTCCTTTTGCTTTTAACTTCTTTGCTTTTTGCAATATTTCATATCTTTCTATTACTATCTGTTGTTTGGTCTTT
>NZ_CACWEU010000212.1:0-19681 GCF_902760015.1 Candidatus Ruminimicrobium bovinum | reverse complement strand
TTAAAAGAATTTTTATTTTCTATCACTTTGCTTTCAACTTTTTCTTTTTTAGCAATATCGGATCCGCTGATACCACCTGATTTTACATCAGCCAAAACCTTATCTAATGTTTTTTTATTTTCTTTATCTTTTTTAGCTAATTTTCTTTTTATATTAACATTTTTTATAAGTACATACAGTGCAACTACCGCTAAAGCAGGCGATAAAATTTTATAACTATTTTGAACATCTTTAACAAAAAACATTAAATCGTTACCCCATTCAACAGTCTGATCTTTCAACCTTCTATCTAATTGAACACCATTGAAGAAACGATAATCAAATATCTGCAGATGCTGACCTTCTGAAAGACTACTAAAACTATTCGGTAATTCATAATATTCCTTAACAACATATTTACCTTCCTTTCTTTCACCTATGTTTACCTTAGTAACTCTTACTTCACCTTTAGTTTCTTTTTCTACTTCTCCTAATATAGCTTCTAACTCTTCAACTCGCCCGTCAGCTGCAAGATTTTTTAATTTTATAAATGGGTTACTTCCATCTACATCAATATTTAAATCTTCAATAGCATTTTCTATTATTCCACCAATATTATCTTTATTATATTCTCTACTGTTATAAGCAATCTCAACCTCACCACCATCACCATAAGAACTTATTTCTTGTTCACCATTTCTAAATGCACCGCCTGCATTTGAATTAAGAACTCCTTTTGGATCAACTCTTGCAGACATTGAACCTTCTGCTCTATACAGTGATTCCGAAGGTTCCTGTGCCATATATTGCATATTTTCATAGATTTGAGCAAAATTAAAATTACCTTTTAATATTTGGCCTAAGAAATAATTTATCGTTTCATAAATACTTACAAAAGGATCGGTATTAAACATATCATAATTTAATGTATTATCATACCTAATTTGATTATCATCTATAGAAGACATTGTTCTTGTTATAAGAGGAGTATCATTTTTATAAGCATCTTCTTCAATAACAACATTATTTTTATTATCAAATCTTAAAGTATACAAATTAATTTCATCAGCAATATTACCTTGCATTTGCTTATTTGAACTTTCCGCATCGGATGAAGTATCGTATATAGCATACATCTGAAAATCAAACTTATTTATTATCTCATCAATAGGTTTTTTATCCTTTATATTCTCTTTTATTTCGTCAAAAGATACAGAACTTTGGCTATTAACCAAAGCTGTATAAACATATCCATTTGTTCCCTCTATCTGGATCGTAGGAGAATCATAATTTAAATTTTCAAAAGATTTAACATCTTTAATATCATCAAAAGTTACATCTGCAACAATATCAAATGACGAATACATTAGTGTTTCTTGATTATAATATTGACCGGATGAAGAAGGTATTTTCATCTCAGAAGTACCTGCAAGAATTGTTCTGCTTATAGGAGTATTTTTATCGCCATCCACAGAAAATTTGATAGAATCTATTCCTATACCATATCTGTTAATAGCATATACTCTTGTAACGGTTTCTTCATCACCTTCGATATCCCTTTCCTCTATAACATTTCCGTTAACAATTTCTCTTATAATGTCTCTTTCAACTTCCTCTTCACCACCTACAAATTCTTTTTCTGTAGTAAATGTATTGAGAACATATTTTCCTTTTTCCAATTCAAAACTTGTAACGGCATTTGATGATACCCATCTTCCTTTTTCATTGCTATTATCCGTTGGAGAAATTTTACCATCATTACCCCTTAATTTATATGTTTCAGAAAATAATGAAAACTCAACATCTACATTATCGGAACATTCTCCTACATAGCCATCATATTTTTCATAAAATTTCTTAACATCTCCTTTAGTCCAATCTGGATGTCTTTCAAGAACAAGATCCGCCCATTTGTTATATGCCTCAGGATTTTTCTCAGGATCAAGATCATTAGCAGTATACCCAACTTCAACCGTAGTAAATTTTATCAAAGAAGATGCAGGTTGACCATTTACGGAAACATCCGTTTCAAGTAAATTTAATAATTCCGAAGTATCATCAGATATAGTTCCTATATCATCCACATCTGTATGCATATCGTTTATTTGAGCAAAAATATTATTCCCTTTGGAATCTTCAAAATTATCAATAGCATCAGTCCAAGAATCTCCACCATGCAAAAAGTCTGTAAGATTAATGGATTGAGAATTGTATGTTCTTACTACTTGCTTTCCTTCATCATCTTTTGTTTCAATAAAAATTTTATCTTTAACATAATCAATAATTACAACCATATTTCCATCTGTTTCAACAGCAACAGATAACGGTTCATTTTGTTCTTGTATATCAGTAATCAAGCTGTATTCAACATTCATATCAACAACTTCGTTTTTATTATCTTTATCTTGATACTGACATTTATAACTTACATTGAAACCGCTTGAATTTCCATTTTTATGGATAGATACAACTTCTTTTCTACCATCACGACCGATATACTTAACATCTACTATTTCACCTTTGTCGTTTTTAACAACAATTCTTTCCCAACTAAGATTTTCTAAATCATATCCAGTATCTATTCCCAAACGTTCTTTCAGTAATCCTTTTAACATCTCATCTGCGTCAGTAGTTCCTCTTTGAGCACCGTTTATTTCATCGCACATTTCGGAATATCCTATCTTTGCCTTTCCTTCTTGAAACTTAGAACTAGAACTATTATAAAAATTAAATAAAGTATCTTGATTATTGTTATCAGTCATTCCAACAAATTGTTTAGAATTAGGGAATAAAGATTTTATTACACCTTTTATAAAACCCAAAGTACTATCAATAGCTCCACCAATATATCCACCTACTCCGCCTCCTACTACGTTTCCTCCACCGGACCAACCCCAACCATAAGAATTACCGGAACCACCGCCATTATTTTTACCGCCTTTATAATTACCGTTCTCATCCAATTGCCAATTCCCATCTTTATCAAAAACATATTTTGGATCACTTTCTTTACCATCTATTATAAAAATAGCATAGCCATTTTTATCCGTACTAAATACTACATCATGACCATTATCAACTATCTTGTTACCTTCATCAATTATTTTTCTTAAACTATCTTTATTATAATTTGTATCAAAAGCATCAATTTTCGTAGAAAACTTTTTACCTGTTTTTTGTGATGTTCTTTCTATACTAAACTCATTGGTTTTTTTATTAAACTTTATATCAAAATTCTTACCACCACTAATATCTTTTATGTCATCATATCTGCCCATTACAGTTTTTACATCTTTCAGTATTTCTTCCTCAGTCCTAACTTTTCCATTCTTATCAAAAACATTTGCATCATATTCAATTTTTTCATCTTTACTTTTTATAGTAAATGTTCCATCATTATTATATTTTGTGTCATAATTTTTAAGAGCATTATTTGTACCTATTATTGTCTTTGTTTCTTTTACTACTTCATCTGTTTTTCTTATATTACCCTTATCATCAAAAGGTGACGCATTAAATTTAAAACCATCACTTGTTACGGTCAAAGAGCCATCTTCATTAATTTTGTTAGATACATTATAGGTACCTTTTAAACTATCATATACCTTAAAAATTGCATCTACATTATCTGCCGAACTTATATCCAAAACATAGGCATCCTCACCTACATCTCTTTTTTTGGCAACAGAAAAATCTAATTCTGTACCATTTTTCTTTAATGTAAGCTTATAGAAATCTTTTGAATCTTCTTTAACATCATAACCTTTCTTCTTTAAATTGTTAATCAAGTTCTCTCTATCTTTTTGTTCTTGTGTTTTTTCCTGTTCAGATGAATCCTTCTTATCTTGTTTATCGTTCTTTGAAGGTTCATTAGCTTGATTACTTAAAGTTTGATTACTTAAAGTCTCATTATTTAAATTATTTTCCAATTTTAATTTATCTTTATCTTCATCTTTGCCTTCGTCTAAATCTTTTTCTTTACCCAAATCTTCTTCAACAGAAATAGTTTGTAAATCTTGTTGTTGCTGTTGTTCCGTGTTTACAACATCTTGTTGTCCTATTTCAGAAGATACTGTCGAATTATCTGCAGCCGATGTGGCTCTCATAAAAGAAAGTCCACCAAGTAAAATACCAACTATAGAGAATAAAAATCTTATTCTTCCTTCATTTTTTTCTAAGAAACTATCTCTTGAAAAATAATATCCTACAAAGAATGAACCTGCAGCGACAACTAATGTAACAGGAATTGAAAGACTAAAAGTGAAAAACAAAATCGCCATAGAAATAAAAGGAGCGGCTAAGAACATTGTCATTTTATTATTTTTCAGTAAATCTTTAAGTAATCTGCTAAAACCACCATCTTTATATTCTTCAAATTCTGCAAAATTTTTAATTGCAAAAGGAAACAAGAAAGAAGATGTTGCAGCAGCTATAACTAAGAAAGACACTATCGGATTAGCAATACCTACAAAAGAAAGTAAAGAAGCTACCACAGGAATAAGCGCAGGTAGAACAATAACGGCAGCAAAACCAAAAGTACATAAAATACCAAAAGCGAAATATTTTAAATTAATACTTGAGTCTTTACCTTGATTAGTGTTTATAGCATATTGAGCATACATAAAAGAACCTATCAATGCAACTACAGCAATAACTGCAGTAACAGGGTTTATAATACCTGCAAAAGCAAGTAACCCTAAAGATAAAGCAATACCGGAAGCAATAACACCGCTTACAGTATCAGATGTATTTTTTTGTGTTTCTTCTTGAATTGTTGCAGGTTGTTCCTGTAACTTATCTTTGTTTTTTATAATAAATAAACCTTGTGCAATAACTGTAACAGCAAGTGCGACAAAACCAACCGTTATTAACAATACCGGTGTTATGGTTAAGGTTAAAGCTAATAAAGGAACAGCGATTGAAGCAGACCCCAATGCCAACATAATAACACCTGCAATTACAGCTAAAGTTCCTCCGGCTAATCCAAAAGTCATTATTGAGTTTAAATTTTGATTTATTACTGAGGATACAACATCTCTTAAACCATTTCTAAGATGTGTTGCATTTCCATATTTAGCAATATTTGCGTTATTTTGTTGATTAACAGCAGAATTAATTCTGTCTGTATATTTTTTTACATAGATTGCAAAAACTACCATAGCAAAAGCACCCAAAACAATAGGAGCTGTTAATGATAACAATACAGGGGCAATAAAATAACCGGCCGTTAATATTCCACCTATAACAACAAAAGGTGCTACTGAAGAAATCCATCTTATTATATTACCTATTTTAAGTTGTCTCTGAATTGATTGTAAGCTACGATTAAACTTGAATATAGACTTATTTTCGGAAGAGATTTCATTGTCAGTAAGTATTTCAAAAGCAGCTATCATTGTATCCATTCCCTTTTGCAAAGGATTATCATAGCAAGATGAAATAATTTCACTTTGAGCATCTACTCCAAGAGTGTTAAATATAATATTACCTGTTGAGTCAAATAAAACGGAAGCATTATCCCTTGTTTTATTTAATTCATTAAAGAATGCAATTCTGTTTTTCATTTTAGCCGCATCTAAAGCTTCTTGTAAAGATACTCTTTCTTCAACAGATATAACATTTATTTTTCCTGCATTTATCAACGAATTTAAATTTGTTTTTTTATTCTGCGAATATGTTTCAGTTAGCTTTAAAATAACATACTTATAATCTTCTTTTAGTAAATAAGCAGCATCTTGTATAACTTTTCCTTTATCTTGTTCAAAACTGATGGAATCTATACTACGTGCAATTGAAATTAAATTTTCCCTGTCTTTGGAATTTAATTTTAATTCTTCTCCATCTTGTGTTTGTATCACTTTATCTAAAGTATTAAGAACATTGCTTGTTATCTTGCTGTTTTCCAATCCAAAATTCTGCAACAAATATTTATAGGATGTTTTTCTATCAACTGAAATATTTTTCAATATTTCATTTAAAACATCTACTCTTGGATTATCAATAGCATTTTGTGCAGCAGAGGTTGCCTCGCCCAAAATTTGGTTATTTCTTGATTGTTCAATATTAAGAACCGACATCTGTTCTGCTATACCATCAAGTCTGTTTGAAAGGTCTTGTTTGAGGAATATTCTTCTGTATAGTCTGTTAAAATATGAAAGACCTCCGTTATTAACAGCCCTTGTTAAATGGTTTGTATCATCACTTATAATTTCTCTTACTAAAGAACCTCTATTTTCTTCATCAATTTTATTTACTAATACTTCTTCATTTTTAGTTTGTGAATTTGCACTTTTATCTCTACAATTTTTAAGGGATTCAACATCAATATCAAGCCCTAATTTTTTTGCTTTTTTCTGTATTCTTTCAATAGAATATATTTTAACCGTAAATTCAAAAGCACTTCCTCTACCGGCTCTTCCAGTCATTTGTTTGACAATTTCTTCATCATACAAATCTGTTTGAACAAACATTTTCTTCACATCATTATCATTCACTTTAATCTCGTTAAAATTAACACCTCTTAAAGAGTCTCTACCTACAAGTATTATATGTGTTTTTGTTCCCTTTAATATCTCATTGTATTTTGCTTTATTTGTTCTTTCATAATCTCGTAATTCTTCGTATGTATAAGCTCTATCATTTCCGAGCGTTTCTTTCCATTTTTCTTTTGCGGCATCTGAATCGGCAAACATAAATATAGCATCTATTTCATTACTGTCATCAGCTTTTTTCCCAAGATTTTTTATCTTTTCCATTTGTTCTTTTTCAGTATCGTATAAAAAAGTTCCAATATTAACATCTTTTGCACCTCGCATTGACTTAAACTCTGCAATATTAAAACCTAACGATTTCATATTTTTAGAAATAGTTCCTGATGACCCTGAAAGATTTTCTATACCTAATTTATTTTTTAAAGAATAAATATTATTTTGTGCAACTGTATTAGTAACAGAATATTTTATTTTTTTAGGCAAAGAATTATTGTTAGTTCTATATCTATATTCTAAAAAAGTTTCACCTTCTATTTGTTTTTGGAACAAATCACTAAATTCTTTTGCATAAATCTTAACACTTTCATTATTTATTTTTTTCAAAATTTCAGGGTTATTAAGAACATAAGTAAATGCACTTTGAACCGCAGCATCTTTTGTAAGACTTTTTCCCTGCATTTCATCTTCTTCATTATAATAAGCAACATAATATTCTCCACTTTCCGAATCATAACCATAGTTAAAATCAACACCTATCCTATAGTTAGGTTGTCCATACAAAACATTTAAAAGTGCTTGTATTACCAACTGCGGATGAATATCATAATTTTCAAATTGTTCACATAATTTAGCCCATTCTTCATCTGTTTTTAATAAATTTTCACCTTTTTTTGTTAACTCTATTCCATTTTTTGTAATTCTAAAATCTTCATTTATTTGTAGGGATATTACCTTATCAACAAAACCGGTCTGTTCATAAATTTCAGTTATAACAGCACTGGCTTGTTCATTATTTTGAGAAATGCCAAAATTTAAATTTTCAGAGAAAAATTTATCTACTTCCGCAAGTATTAATTTAACACTATTATTATTAATATATTTACCGTATTTTTCTTTTACTTTTTCACTGGAGCCCAATTCATTTGCAAAATATCCAAAAACTTCTATAGGCGCTACAATTATTGCATTACCACCTTTTATACCATCCAATAAAGTAGCGTATTCCAAAGTATCTTCGTTTTTAGAATACTGCAAAGAACCGTCATCATTTTTGCCTATAACATATTTTATTTTATTAATGTTTGTAGCATCTATATATTTTATTTCAACTGCTTCTTTTGAACCTAAAACATTTTCTTTCATAGCAGCAAAAGCATCACTATTTATCATTTTTGCTATATCACCAACCATTTCTTCTCTTAACTTAAAAGAAGAACTTGTTGCTAAAGAAAAATTACCATCCAAAAATTGAATAACAGCAACCAATGCATCCGCATCCGACTTACCGCCACCGACTTCAAGTTCAGCAACATTTCCACCCTTCAATTGATATAAAGCAAGCGCAAATTGAACATTTGTTTGAGTAACATCATACTGTCCTTCAGTAAGTCCATGAGAATCTTCTTGATATTTCTTAAATATTTCATAAATATCAACACCAAATTTATTTTTATATTCCTCATATAATCCTTCAACGCCATAAGCTCTTAATATCCTATCACGAGAAATATTTGCTTCAGTTCCACTGAGTTTTGCATTTTCAATTTCTTCATTTATTTTCTCTGTTTCTTTGATATTTAATTTTCCTCTTCTTAAAGAAATACCACTTACATTTAAGCCACTAAAACTTTGTTTTATTGCATGATAAATACTTGTTAAATAATTTTCATCCCCAACATTATGATAAAGTTTTACTTTTTCAAAGAAAGAAAGCCCAGCAACTCCTTCATTTGCAAAAGTATAAACATCAATATTTTCTAAAATATCATTATAAACCGGATCTGTCTCTATCAATTCTTCTACAGATGTATTAATTCTCGCGGCAATACCGGATTCTTGCAAAGAAGAATTAAGATTCTCTGCAAAATCATCTATTGATTGATCAGATAACAAAGCATTTCCTGTTTTGGCAGATTTTTCAGTTTGTTCAATAATAGCAATATCAGCAATATTATTTTCATCTTCATTTAACTTTATATTAAATATTTGTCCGTTACTTATTACAGAAATTGTATTTTTATCTATTCGCTTTATTTCAATATTCTTAGAACTTAAAGAATCCTCAAAAGCATTTTTCAAATCTTCAAACTCTTTATTAGGCAAATCTTCTATATTAATTGAGATAGCTTTCAAAAAAGCCGGTGTATTTTCAACTAATTCTTTAGATAACACCATATTAGCTAACGCTTGGAAGTTTATTTTGCTTTGTTCTTTGGCTATTTTATAGTATGTTTCTTCGGCAAGTTTTGTATCACCCTGAACGTTTGGTGTTATTACTATATTTGTAACGTTTTTATCGGATAATAATTTTGCTATTGCTTCGGTATGGAAACCACCGGCAACAACAAAATATAATTCTTTTGCCTGTGAAAGAGAATTCATTGCTTTTTCAAGGTCGGTTGCACCTTCAACGGAAGTTAAATTTTCACTTCCTTCCAAACTTGCGTCCATATTTGATATAAAATAATCGTTTCTGTGTAAGTTTATTTCATAAAATTTATCTGCGGTTTGTTCATATTCCGCAAGTGCTTTTACAAGTCTGTTATCAATATATTTAACCCACAAACTTTTAAATTTTTCTATATTTTCTTTATAATAATTCAAATCATCAGCTGTAACTTTACCTGAAAGATACGCTTTATAATAATTAACAAAATTTGAAAGGAATATTACTTCTTCTTCGGCTCTGTTTACGGCAAATCTGTCGTTAATTTCATCTTTAAAATTTTGTTCTTCCGTAATAAGTTCAAGCGGATTTATTCTTTGTGTAAGTTCAATATATTCAAAAAACTGTTCCAAATTAGGAAAATTTTGAGCAATTTCAAGGTTATATTTTCTTGAAAGTTTTATTATATAGCCATATAACTTATCCATTTGTTGAAAGTTTTTTGTTCCTTCAAGAAGCATTTTATATGCACCGTAAGGAAGAACTTCTTTAAGCTTTAAAACAAGAACCTGAAGTTCGTTTGTTATTTTTTCATAATTTAAAGTTCTTTGTTTTTCCATTAAATTGATATATAAAGAAAGGTTTTCATAAGAATTAATATCAACACCGAGTTTATCGGCATATTTTTTCATAAGAGAAAAATATTTTTTAGGTGTTGTTATACCTGAAACATAATCTTTTGACAACTGTTCTATTTTTTTCTGTTGTCTGTTATAATAGTCGTTTTGAAGTTTTTTTACACTGCTGTCAATTTCTTTAAAATAAATATCTAAAATTTCCTGGTTTGTAACAATTAAACCGAACCTTTTTAAATTATCAAGATATTCGTTTTTACTTTCCAAACCTTTTATTATTTCGGTTTTGCCACTTTTTGCACTGTAATATTCGGCACCCGTTAACCTTCCGGCATTTAACAAACTTTCAATTATTGTATCTTTTAATTCTTCATTTTTAACGGAAGTAAGCCATTTTGTGCTGACATTTCCGTAAGCACCTTCAACATATACATTTTTTACACCGTATTTGTTATCAAACATTTCTATTATATTACTGATGTTTTTCTGAACACCTGCGTGGCTGTGTAAATCTTGTATATTTATTACGATTTTATCACTGTCTTTAAAATTAACGGAGGAAATTTTTCCGTAACTGTAAGGGAGTTCAAAATCCGAAAATATTTGTTTAAATTGAGTGGCTGCCCTTGCACCGTCTGCAACCATAACGGCTGCCTGGCCGTAAACTGCCGTTAATAAAAAGCAGTTTACAACAACTATAGCCGTTACTTTTATAAAAGTCATAGAAAGTAACCAACTATAAGTGTTGTTACATAACAATTTAAACTTATCCTTGATTTTTATACCTGATAAATTTTTAAATATTTTCATATTTCCCCCTTTTTTTGCATTTCGTATAAAAATGCAAATAGCTTGGCTTGATACTTCAAGCCAAGCTAATACAAGTATTTTTTAATTTAATATTATTATAGTTATCCGACGATGTATTCTTTTTTATAAGAAACATCATCAATATAAACAACATTATATTTAACGACATAAATTCTTTGCAAACTTTGGAAAGATCTTCAAACAAAACAGGATAAGCACAAATTTTGTCCGTAACAGCGGCGGAAACATTTTTTACTTTACCGACACTTCTGTTTAATAACGAACCAAAAGAAACATCTGCCGGTAAAACAGAAAAAGAAGATGCCTCTTTCGAAGTTTTTTCCTGTTTATTTTTACTCTGCGATTCATTTGTATTTTCTGCATTTTCCGCTTGGGCAAAAAGACTCGAAATTATATTCATTGTAACAGTTGCCAAAGAGAAAAAATGATTAATTGCAGTATCAGCCGATATATTTATTGTTTTCATAAAAGAAAAATCGTACTTAACCGGAACAAACTCAATTGAACCGAGCGCAATACAAGCAAGAAGAACACAAGCCAAAGACTTGTGCATAAAACGAACATTCAAATTGGAAAATACATTTAAAATATTCTTCATACTTTACACTCTATTATAAATTATAACTCATATTTAAAATTTTGTCAAGAAGTAAAATATTTTTCTAAAGCTATTCTATTTGTTTTTCTAAGTATTTTGTAAAAGTCAATAAAGGTTCTATCCTTAATTGATCTTCAAAACCTTTATACTCCTTTCTATATTTTTCAAAAGTATCCACAAGTTTATATAATTCAACGTTGATATTCAATAAACCTTGACTAAATTCATAATAATTAATATAAGAATTAATCGAGCTCCAATCAGCAATATCCCCTTCAGCAAAAGATAATATTTTTTTTATAAAATTAACACCCGGTTCTGAATTCAACCTTAAAATTACCCACTGCTTTTCATTCCTTAATATTGTTAATTCTTTCGTTTGATTATTCCATGTTCCCAGCAATCTTCCATTATCATAAATATTATTTGAAACTATCCTATCATTATATGTTAAATATACAAATTGAGAACTGGCATTAAACCACTGAGTTGTCTGTGTTTTTGTATCATAAACATATCTTAATACCTTTGCAGGATTGTCGGGTGTTTCCCAGTCAAGAGGAACATCCCATTCATAAATTTTAAGAACACGAGGATCATTAGGAGCATCACTTAACTTTATATTCTCTGTGGAATCATCATTTGCAGCTGTGTAATACATTTTATTGTTCTTATAATAAGTTCTTGTATTATTTTCTAAATTTATAACATATTTTATGTTACCTTTACTATCATATTCATACTTTTCGGTTATTTTATAAAAGTGTGTTTCCATGTTACCGTTAAAATCATTTTCTACTTCCTTTCTTATAAAATTTACACCTTCAATACCATTTGGAACAAAATAATAAAAATCTTCTTGTTCTTTTGTTTTAGGATTAATTTCAGTTCTTATAACATAGTCTTTATCCACATCCAAAGAACTTGTACCATTTTTTATTGCTTTTACTTCATCATCAGTTAATCTTTCAACTATTTCCGAACCACAGACGAAATCTATTCTGTTATCTGAAGAAGGATCGTATTGAACAAATTTATGAGTTGTCGTTAATGCTCTACCAGCTCTATCGTAATAAGTTACATCACCAAAACTTTCATCTGATCCCATAGCAACTGTGTATAGTAACCTTGAACCATCATAGTAATATTTTTTTATTAAGGCACCCATATCGTTTCTTTCTTCCATAGCTTTTCCGTTTTCATAATATGTTACACTTTTATCTTTTGTATTCAAAACATGGGTTAAAATTTTATTTCCATTTTTATCTTTTTTATAAAAATATTCAGCCACAGTAATTCCATTACTATCAACCGTTTTTGAAACTAAACCATCTTTGTCATAGTACATAATATTATATGATCTTGATACTTCCACACTACCATCACTATTCAAATGATCTATTGAATTTGTATAAATTTTCCTCGTAACTAAAATTTTAGCATCGGCTTTATTATTTAAATTTTTAATTTCCAATATACTTTTACCATCTTCACTTATTTCATAACTTATATCATCATATTGACATGTAGATATAACATAGCCACCTCCGCCAAAACCCATGGCAATAGTTCCTTTTTCCCTACCGAAAGAATCATACAAAGTTTTTTCCTGAGTAAGTTCATTTACAACTGCCGAAATCGTTTTTCCAAACTTATCATAATAATATGATTTTGTAAGATTTCCGTATTCATCATACTCAGCCTTTGTCGAACCACTAGCATTCTTTGTTTTATAACCTGTTATTTCACCTTTATCATTTTTAACTACTGCAATATTTTTTCCTTTTATACCTTCTTCTGTGGAAAGAAGATTATTTTCTTTATCGTATGTTTTTGTTACATTACCCACTGAAACAATCTTTATTCCATTATCCAACTGTTGAACTTGCATTTTACCGGCAAAAGTCACTTTACTACCATCTTGCTTAGTCCCCGTAGTAGGAGGACGATTAAGAATATTATTATTATTCATCTTGTCTACGGTCTCAAAGGGTTGAATAGCAGATACAGGTTGACCAACAGCCATCCCTTTATAAGGATCTACAGAGTTAAGAAAAGAAGCATCAGGATAGATATTTGTGCTACTTAAGAACAATATCATTAATACCAAAACTTGAATTTTTTTCATACTTATACCCTCCAGCACCCTCCTATACACTCTTTCTCTACACTAATTATAGCACAATTATTTGAATTTTGGTAGTAACAAATGTGAAAATTTTGTGAAATTTTATATAAGTTTGTTGTAGTCGGAATCATAAACTTCATAAATTTCAAAAATAGTTTCACCAACTACAGTAGGCATGTCATCTACAAATGGAAGTTCTCTACCTAAACAAATTATTTTTTGATTTGCAAAATTTTTAATTTTATCTTTTCCTATAAGCATAACCTTATCACCGAATTCATCATTTAAAATTGCAACCTCTTTCATGTCGCCTTTTAAAGTTTTTCTGTTTTCCAATGCAAGAGTACCTCTCGTTACATCAAATAATAAGGATTTATTTAAAGCAGCATTAACCATAATTCTTATTTTGCTTTTCTTCAAAGCTTTTTCTTGTTCAACATCAACATCAACAGAAGAATCTAAATTAACTTTCTCTTCATTATTAGAATTTACTTGTTCGGATTGCTCAATATTTTCTGTTTTCTCAAGATTTACTATTTTTTCAACGGATATGTAAAGTCTAACAGGATTACCATCTACGGTTACATCTCCCTCCGGCATTTTCATTTTTCCGGTTACAGAAACTTTATGTTCTAAATTATTATTTTTATCTTCTTCAGATATATCTTCAATAATATAAAACATTTTATTATCTCCAGCCAAGTATACTTCTCCTTGTGAAGATAATTTTAATGTTCCATTTACATTGAATAAAACATATGACGTTTTATATTTAGGTGAATTTTGCCATTTATTTCTCATATATTTAGTAACCAGTATAGGACCTACAGCAACAAGAACAGCCAAAATAAAAATAACAACACCGAATATTATCCATTTATTTTTTTTATCCATTATTTAAAATACCCCCGATAAAATAAAACACCTTTTACAATTTTGTAATATTATAGTTATTTTATGAAATAATTGCAATAAAAATTTGCAAAGCAAATTTTTTAGCTGAGCCAGAAAATGCTTTGCATTTTCTTAGCTGAGCCGGGAACATTGTTCCCTCAGCCGAGAAGCCGAGGATTTAAACGACAAACGGTAAAAAACTTAACGGTAATTTATAATTTAGAATTTAAAACATGAAACTCCCCGAACGTAAATTCGGGGAGTTTTATAATAATTCTATACATCAAAAACCGCTTTGCGTTTTTTTTATTTTATTAACATACTTGTAAATGATTTTACAACAAATACAAGTGATATTACAAAAAATACTATTGCACAAACTATACTTATTGTTGAAGGAACAACCAATGCAAGTTCCAATGCCAACAAACCGAACAATGTTGTAAATTTAATAATAGGGTTTAAAGCTACCGATGATGTATCTTTAAAAGGGTCACCTACGGTATCACCTACAACGGTTGCCTTATGAAGTTCGGAACCTTTTTCCCTCATATCAACTTCAACAATTTTCTTTGCATTATCCCATGCACCGCCGGCATTTGCCATAAATATTGCCTGGAACAAACCGAACAACGCTATTGAAATTAAATAACCTATAAAGAAATACGGTTCAATAAATGCAAAAGCTATTGTCGAGAAAAATATAACTAAGAACAAATTGAACATACCTTTCTGTGCATACTGTGTGCAAATTTCCACAACTTTTTTACTTTGTTCGGTCGATGCTTTTGTAACACCGTCAAGTTTCATATTATCTTTAATATATTCAACAGCTTTATATGCACCGCTTGTAACGGCATGGTTTGATGCACCGGTAAACCAGTAAATTACCGCACCGCCTGCAATTAACCCCAATAAAAAAGGAGCATGTAACAATGAAAGACTTTCGGAAACGGCTGATATTCCCCTTTCATTCATTAACGTAAAAATAATTGAGAATATCATTGTTGTTGCACCTACAACCGCAGTTCCTATCAAAACAGGTTTTGCGGTTGCTTTGAAAGTATTTCCCGCACCGTCATTTTCTTCCAAAGTTATTTTTGATTTATCAAAATTAGGTTCAAAACCGAAATCCTTTTTAATTTCTTCCTTAATGTTAGGAACGTTTTCAATTAATGAAAGTTCATATACCGATTGTGCATTGTCGGTAACAGGTCCGTAAGAATCAACTGCAATTGTTACAGGTCCCATTCCCAAAAAGCCGAAAGCAACAAGCCCGAAAGCAAAAACCGCCGGGTATGACATAAGTTCGGAAAAACCGGTTAAAGAACTTATCGCATAAGCTATTGCCATAAGAAGTATTATAACAAGCCCCATCCAATAAGCACTGAAATTACCTGACGTTAACCCGGCTAAAATATTTAATGATGCACCACCGTTTTTAGATGAATTAACAACGTTTTTTACAAAAGAACTTGTTGTGGATGTAAATATTTTAACAACCTCAGGAATAATTGCACCGGCCATCGTTCCGCAAGTAATAATTATTGAAAGTTTCCACCAAAGTCCGTTTGCCAAATCGCCTATAATCAAATTGGAAACAACAAATGTTAATATTACAGAAACTACCGAAGTAATCCAAACAAGAGATGTTAAAGGAGCTTCAAAGTTCATTTTATCCGCATTACCGTATTTTGCTTTTGCCAAAGCACCGTTTATCCAATAAGAAACGGCACTTGCTATAAGCATCATAAGTCTCATTACAAATATCCAAACAAGAAGTTTTACCTGTGTTTGCGGTTCCCTAACGGCCAATACGACAAATGTAACCAAAGCAACACCAGTAACACCGTAAGTTTCAAAACCGTCTGCTGTAGGGCCGACGGAATCGCCTGCATTATCACCGGTACAATCGGCAATAACACCGGGGTTTCTTGCATCATCTTCTTTAATATTGAAAACAATTTTCATTAAGTCCGAGCCGATATCGGCAATTTTTGTAAAAATACCGCCGGCAATTCTTAATACGGATGCACCCAAAGATTCACCTATTGCAAAACCGATAAAACAAGGACCTGCAAGGTTACCGGGAACAAAAACCAATATTATAAGCATAACAAAAAGTTCTATACTTATAAGCAACATACCGATAGACATACCGGATTTTAAAGGTATTGCAAATGTAGGAAAAGGTTTTCCTTTCAAACTTGCAAATGCCGCTCTTGAATTTGCAAAAGTATTAATTCTCATACCGAACCATGCAACCGCATAACTTCCCAAAATACCTATAATACTGCAAAGAATAATAATTGCTATTTTATAAAACTCAAAACCCGTATTTGCAAAATAAACGGCTATTATTACAGCAAGCAAAACTTCCAATATGATAATAAACTTACCTTGTGTTACAAGATATGTTTTACATGTTTCATAAATCAACTCGGAAACTTCAAGCATTGATTTGTGAACAGGTAAATTTTTAATGGATTTGAATTGAATAAAACCGAAAATCAAGCCGAACACACATACCAAAAGACCGAGTTTTAATAATGCGGCACCGCTGATTCCGCCAAGAAACGATACGGAAGATAAATCCGGCAACATAAGATTTGCTTCCGATGCAAATGCGGAAACCGTTGCAACAAAAGTCAATACCAACGACAACAACATCCCTCTAAACTTAGCCAACATTTTTTTCTCCTTTTAATTTAAAATAATTAGAGTAATTATATTATTTAAGAGAATTATTGTCAATGAAGAATTTGCAAAAACAAATTCAAATACACCTAACGGAAATATGTTTTTATTTATTCGATAAAAAAACGGAAGACGATGAAAAAGCACGATATGTTCTAAGCAATATTTTATTACTCATTGCTTGTTGAGGGCAATAAGATACACACCTTAAACAAAAAATACACTTATTGCCAAATTCCGGAAATTCTTTTATATTGATGTTGCCCAAAGGACATATTTCAGCACACATACCGCATGCATTACACTTTGTTTTATCTGTTTTAAATTTCATTATTTTTTTTGCAAGTTTAGTATTCCATAATTTTGTAGTAATAAAACTTGAAATAAAAAAAGAAACGGAAGAAAAAAAATTGTTTTTTCTGACATAACCTTTTGAATTAATTATTCCTTTAACATATTCTTCAACTTTTACAAAAGTTTTTTCTATTCTTTTTTTGTTTGCTTTATCCGATCTGACAAGTAAAAAATTATTAGGCATTATAAAACCTTTTGCGCCTATAACTTTATAATTTTTATTTTCCAATATTTTTGCAATATGTGCTATCATACCGCAAGAACTGTCACCCATCGTAGTAAACAAAAAAACTTTTGTTTTATTACCGTCAGGTAAATTATCTATCCAATTTCTGACAAAAGGATATGTATTCCAAAAAGCGGTTGTAAAACCTATACCCACGGTTGTGCCGAGCTTTATATCACGCGGTTGAACATGTTCCATTTTATCAACGGAAGCAATACAAGAATTTTTATTAAAAACTTCAGCAATTTTATTTGCAACCATCAAAGTGTTTCCCGTACCCGAAAACACATAAATACTTACTGCCATAAAAGCACCTTAAATTTTACTTTAAAAATTTTAATCTTGAACTTTTTTTTCGGAAATTCCGCCGGCATTACCGAAACCTCTTAAAGTTCTTTTTACTATATCTCTTGATAATTTTTCCCAAATTTGAACCCTTGCCTGATCTTCGGTCATTCCGCCGAAACCCACTTTAACCGAATCCGCATAAATTTGAATACCTTCCATATTCGGCTCAATCCACAAAGTAACATTTTCGTGCTTATCAACAAAATAAGCATTTATCAAAATCCATAATTTATATTGTTCGGTAACCATATTTGCATCGTAGGTTAAAGGTTGTAATACATATCTTTTTATTTCGCAAACCAAAACACCGTCGGCTTCACCCTCGGAAGAAACAACGGAAAGCCGACCGTCTTGCATAAATTCGTCTATTATTTGTTTTGTAAATTTATCTTCCAAACCGTATTGATTTGTATTGTTTACAACCGGTCTTATATAAACTTTTTGTATATAAGAAGGCAGTAATTGAGGCGCAGGGTCATAAGGTGCGGCACATGCAAACAAAAACAAAACCGATGAAACAAATAATAAAATTAATTTTTTCATAATAAATTTTCTCCAAAAAATTTTAGCCGATAAACCGATAAGATGAACAGTTTCAGCTTTAAACTCTCAGCGCTCAGCTGCCGTTTTAACGACCACATTTATAATTTTTAACTTTATATAAATAAACTTAACTATATTTTTATTCTCAAACAAAGGTTTTAATTTGGCATCATTTAAAACCGCATTTTTAACAGCTTGTTCGTCATAAGAAACATCAACACTTATTTTTCCTCTTAATTTACCGTTTATTTGAACGGGAATTTCAACGGTATCCTGCCTTATATATTGTTCGTCAAATTTCGGCCACACGGCAGTTGAGATACAATTTTTATTACCAAGTATGCTCCAAATTTCTTCACACAAATGCGGCGTAAACGGAGATAATAACAAAACTATCGTTTCATAAACTTTTTTTGATAATCCGTCATCATTTGAATGATGTTTATACGTATACATTACATTAACAAGTTCCATTACCGCAGATATCGCCGTGTTAAATTGATGTTTTACGGAAATATCTTCGGTAACTTTTTTTATACATACATGCATTGCTCTCAATAATTCCTGTTTATCCTTATCGGTTGCCGCAACGGAAGATTTTGTATTTACCAAATCCTGCAATCTCCAAACTCTGTTTATAAATCTCCAACAACCTTCAACACCGTCACTTGACCAATCAAGTTGTTTTTCCGGAGGTGCGGCAAATAATATAAATAATCTTGCCGTATCGGCTCCGTATTTTGAAACTATTTCATCGGGACTTACAATATTTCCTTTTGATTTGGACATTGCACTACCGCCGAGCGTAACCATACCTTGTGTCAATAAATTCATAAACGGCTCATCACTTTTAACAAGCCCCATATCTCTCATTATTTTATGCCAAAATCTTGAATATATTAAATGCATACAAGCATGTTCTATTCCGCCGACATACTGGTCAACCGGCAACCAATAATTTGCCTCTTTTATATCAAAAGGAGCTTTGTCATTTTTGGCATCCGTATACCTTGCATAATACCAAGATGAATCTACAAAAGTATCCATGGTATCGGTTTCTCTTTTTGCAGGTCCGCCGCATTTCGGGCAAACGGTATTTACAAATTTTTCATCGGACTGTAAAGGAGATTTACCGTCATTTGTAAATTTAACATCCGTCGGAAGAACAACCGGCAAATCTTTTTCATCTACCGGAACTATCCCGCATTTAGGACAATGAACCATAGGAATAGGCGTTCCCCAACATCTTTGCCTTGATATAAGCCACTGCCTTAATTTATAACTTGTTGTTCTTTTTCCCCAACCTTGTTCTTCAACCCATAAAGGCATTTTTACTCTTGCATCTTGTGAAG
>NZ_CACWEU010000211.1:0-4763 GCF_902760015.1 Candidatus Ruminimicrobium bovinum | reverse complement strand
GGGGATAAACTTACAAAATTGGGGCTTATGAATATAGGAATGGAAGAAAATCCTTTTATGGGTTTACGTGCAATAAGGTTATGTTTAAAATATCCTGCAATTTTAAAAACTCAGTTAAAAGGAATTTTAAGGGCTTCGGTATACGGTAATTTAAGAATAATGTATCCTATGGTTTCAAAAATAGAAGAAATAAGGCAAGCCAATGTTATTTTGCAACAGGCAAAACAGGAATTAAAAAAAGAAGGTAAAAAGTTTAACGAAAACATTAAAGTAGGTGCAATGATAGAGGTTCCTTCCATTGCAATAATTTCGGATATCGTTGCAAAAGAAGTTGATTTTATGTCAATAGGGACAAACGATTTGATTCAGTATACAATAGCCGTTGACAGAGTAAACGAAGATGTTGCATCGTTATACGAGCCGTTACATCCTGCAGTGTTAAGGTTAATAAAAACAATTATAGATGCAGGTCATAATGCGGGAAAACCTGTAGGTATGTGCGGTGAAATGGCATCGTCAATAGAATATACGAAAGTTTTAATAGGTTTAGGTTTGGATGAATTCAGTATGTCATCGGGGAAAATACCTAAATTGAAAAGAGAAATTCGTAATATTTCATTTGAAAAATCAAAACTTCTTGCGGAAAAATTGCTTAACTGTGCAAGCAAAGAAGATGTATCCGAAATAATGCAACAATTCAACTTCTAGGAAATAATATGGGGAAATTAAAAATAATTAAATACGGTGATAATGTTTTAAGACAACAAGTTAAAGATATTGATGAAATAACACCGGAAATAAAACAGTTGGCAAAAGATATGTTGGAAACAATGTATGCGGCCCCGGGTGTAGGGCTTGCGGCACCGCAGGTTGGAATTTCTTTAAATATGTGTGTTATTGATATTTTGCCGGACGGTAAAAAAAATCCGTTTGTTTTAATAAATCCTAAAATAATCTCGGGTGAAAATAAAGAAGAAATGGAAGAAGGGTGTTTATCGTTCCCAGGAATTTTTGAAAAAGTAAAAAGATATCATACGGTAAAAGCCGAATATACCGAAATTAACGGAAGGCGTGTTGAAGTTACCGTTGAAGGTTTTTTGGCAAAAGCTTTTCAACATGAAATAGATCATTTACACGGTAAATTATTTATCGATTATCTTCAGCCGTGGAAAAGAAAACTTGTTGAAAAAGAGATTAAAAGAAGAAAAAAAGGAAACAATTGGTGAAAATTTTATTTTTCGGAACGGCATCAATTTCAAAAGTATTTTTGGAAAATATAGATAAAAAACACAAAATAATGTGTGTTATTACAAAACAGGATAAATTAGTCGGTAGGGGAAACAAATTAACTTTTCCGGCAGTTAAACAATATGCAATTGATAATAATATGGCTTATATTCAAACAGAAAAGTTTAATGATGAAATTTATGATGAACTTAAATCTTATAATGCCGATGCGGGGGTTGTTGTTTCTTACGGTAAAATAATTCCGGAAAAAATATATTCTTTACCGACACATAAGTGTTTTAATATACATTTTTCATTGCTTCCCGAATACAGAGGAGCATCGCCTGTACAACAGGCATTAATCGACGGGAAAACAAAAACGGCGGTTACATCTTTTTTTATTGATAAAGGTTTGGATACCGGTGATATTATATTGCAGGATATTGTAGACATTGAAAATATTGATACGGCAGATACATTGTTTCAAAAATTAATTTCATGCGGTATAAAAACAATGAATAAAACATTGGATTTAATGGAACAAAATAAAGTTGTTCCAATAAAGCAAACAGGGCAGCCGACTTTCTGTTCGGTATTTAAAAAAGAAGACGGAAAAATAGATTGGACTAAATCGGCAACGGAAATAAAAAATTTATTCAGAGGTTTGTTTTTATGGCCTGGTATTTATTGTAATATTGCAACAGGTAAATTACAGGGAAAACTGTTAAAAATTATAGATTGTGAAGTTGTTAATATAAATTCGAATAAAACTGCGGGCAGTGTCATTTCAATAGAAAAAAATACAGGTTTTGCAATTCAATGCGGGAAAGATTCTTTGTTGTTAAAAAAAGTTCAACTTGAAAGTAAATCCAAAATGTCCGCATGGGATTTTGTCAACGGTTATAAAATAACATTAAATGACAAGTTTGTTTAATTTGTTTTTTGTATTTTTTATAATAAATATTATATAATATTTTTAATGACTTAAGTTTTGTTTTATTATGAAGATACAAGTATAAATATTGGGGTATTATGATAGCTAACGAATGGGCATCTTCGGGTCCGCTTAATTTGGGACTTTTTATAAACAATCAATATGTTACCGTAAAGAAAATAGGCGTGGGCGGTTTTGGAACCGTTTGGCTTGCTTATGATTTCAGCTTAAGAAATTTTGTCGCAATTAAAGAGCTCCTTCCGGAATATGCCGAGGCCAAATTCGTTGAAATGTTCTATAAAGATGCTTTAATTGCAAAAAATATAATTCATGATAATGTTGTTAGGGTTCAACATTTTTGGCAGGGAAGTAACGGTTCTTTTTATATAGTTTTGGATTATGTCAGAGGTTTGGATTTAGAAGTTCTTTTACAAAAATGCAGAGAAAAAAATATAATAATTCCTTGGAAAATAGCTACTTTAATTTGTATGAATGTGTTAAAGGCAGTTGATTATGCCAACAGAATTGCAAGAGATTCGATAACGGGTGTTCCTTACGGAATAGTTTACAGAGATATTTCTCCGGGAAATGTTTTGCTTTCTTTTGACGGTAATATAAAACTTAGTGATTTTGGTGTTGCAAAGACTGCCGATGAAATAAAAAACTCAATACATGAAAGAGTTGTTACGGGAAAATATCCGTATATGTCACCCGAACAGGTTAGAGGTGAAGCGGATGTCGATCACAGAACGGATATCTTTTCCATAGGAAGCTTATATTATGAAATTTTAACTTCCGAGCAACTGTATCAGGGAACAAATGAAGAAATAAGAGAGCAAATTATAAACAAACCGTTTGATACGGCTAAAATTCTTGAAATTACCAAATCACAGGAAATAGCCGATATACTTTCAAGGGCTTTACAAAAAAACAGGAACGACAGATATGAAAGAGCTATTGAAATGTATAAAGATGTCAGAAGAGTTTTAAGAGCTTTTGATCCTGAGGATTTGGCTGTTGAACTGGCAGATTTTATAGTGATAGCTGCCAAAGAAAATATTTTGAAATCGAATAAGATTGTTGATGCCGTAAAAACGTTAAATGTAAGTGATGTTAAAAATGATGCCAACGTTGAACAAATTCAATGTAACGATTTTATAGTAGGTCAACCTATAATAGGAAGACAAAAACCTTTAAAAACAGAACCTGAAGTTATTGCGGAACCTGCCGTTTCCGTACCCGTTCAACAACAGCAATCTCAAACATTTCAAACTCAAAATATACAACAACAGGAAATACAATCGGAACAACCTCAAATTCAAGAAACGCCGGTTCAAAATTTACAACCGGAATCTAAACCTGAACACGAGGCGATACCGGAGAAAATTCAAAATGAATCGATTCCGGTTCAACAACAGAAATTTGAAGAAAATTCAATTCCGCAAGAGCATGTTCAACAGATAATAGAAGAGAAAAATATTGAACAAAAAGAAGAAGTTTCCGTAGAAATCAATAACACTAATGAAGAAAAAAATATTGAAGTTGCATCTGTAGCAACTGTTACAAATGCTGCAATTGTTGCCAATGTAACAGAGCCGGTATCAGAAGATACACAAAAAACAACCGAAATAAAACAGGAACAAAAAAATACAGAGCAGGTACAACAGCCCGTTATTTCGGAACCAAAACAACCTGAACAACAAAATAATATTTCTGCAACACAACAAATAAAAACGGAAAATAAACCTAAAGTTGATATTTTGTCACAGGCAAAAAAGCCAGGTAATAAAGTTCCGCCTGTAATTCCGGTTAAAAAAACTACTCAGGTTCCTAAACCGCAACCGAGAAGGCAAGTTCAGCAACCTCAACAACATTCTCAACCTGAAGCAAAAGGAAAAACCGTTTTTGAAGAAGTTGGTGATTGGTTATTTAAAAAATTTGATAATATGAGAAAAACAATATTTAGGGCAATAATAGTGTTATTGCTTGCAATAATAATATTGTTAGGACTTGATGTGTTTTTACAAATTACACCTTTTGGAAAGAACATATATGCAAAATTAAATCCTCCTGATGTTGTTATTGTAACAACACCTGAAGGAGCTTTGGTAAGTATGAAAACAAAAAGCGGTGAAGTTTTACTAAATAACGAAACAGCTAACGGTGAAATTCCTATTAGGAAAGTTGCTCCCGGTTCATACATAGTTACGGCTCTAAAAGACGGGTTTAAACCCGTTCAAAGAGTTGTTCAAATTGAACCGAGTGAAAAATCAAACAAAGTAAAGAAAGAAAGAATTGAAATAATGTTTGATTTTGTATTAAATGTAACATCAACACCTGAAGGTGCATCCGTATATGTAGATGGAAATAAATTTGGTGTTACTCCGTGTAATGTTCAGCTTGTTGCTGCACCACATACAATAAAATTAAGTTTGGATGGTTTTGCCGATTTAGGTTCTAATGCTAAGGAAGCAAAAGCCGGTCAATGTAATGTTGATTTTTCAAAATCTGATAAAAATGAAATTTTTGCTGGTGTTGATTCTCAATTTTGGCAGTATGAGTTAAAAAATATAGACGGTGAAGATGTTTTTTGTGTAAGCGG
>NZ_CACWEU010000210.1:0-4361 GCF_902760015.1 Candidatus Ruminimicrobium bovinum | reverse complement strand
CTTACTTCTTTATATGAACTTGATTTTTTAATAAGATCTTTTGATGTTTGAACTGCAAATTGTAACGAATTATTACAATTACATTTTATTTGTCTTGCAGCCAATTTAGGAATTAAATTTTTTATTAACTTTTTACACGTATTTATATTATATGCCATTGCTTCAACAACTTTACCGGCATTTACTTCTTCCCCTAATTTTAAACAATCATAATCCGTAACCAAAGATATATTGGCATAACAAATTTCAGCTTCTTTGGCAAGAACGGCTTCAGGTATCAGTGTCATTCCGACAACCGAAAAACCGTTTTCCGCATTAACTTTTGCTTCTGCTCTTGTTGAATATCTTGGACCTTCTATGCAAACATAAGTTGTATCACTGAAATGATGTTCTATCGCAAGCTCGGTAACAGCTTTATGAATTATATCTCTTAAATCGTTACAAAACGGGTCTGCAAAACCTACATGCACAACAATATCTTTATCAAAAAAAGAACTTTCTCTGTTTTTTGTTCTATCAAAAATTTGTTCCGGAATGACAAAATCTTTAGGTTTTATATTTTTTTTAAGTGAACCCACTGCAGTTATTGATATAATTTGATTAACGCCTATTGATTTTAATGCATATATATTTGCTTTATAATTTACATTTGAAGGAGTAATAACATGACCTTTACCATGCCTTTGCAGAAAAGCAATTTTAACGCCGTCCAATTCACCAACGGTAATTGGTGATGAAGGTTTTCCGAAAGGAGTATCTATTTCAAATTCTTTTATATTTTCTATACCGCCGATTTCAGTTATACCGCTTCCGCCTATTACGGCTATTGCTGCATTTTCAATAGTTTTTGTCATCATTACCCCCGGAAAATAATAAAATTTTATTTTTTTAATTCTTCGTATAATTTTGCCATTTCTTTCAAAAGGTTAGGAATATCAAGTTTTTGAGGGCATTTGTTTTTACATACCCCGCAATTTATACATTTATCGGCTCTGTTTTCCTCTTTAATTGATTCATAAGCTATAACGAACCTGTCTTTCCTTTCCGTTGCCTTATATTGATTGTATATAAGAAAATTTTTAGGAATATCTATTCCGACAGGACACCCCGTACAATATTGACAATATGTACATGATATTGCACCGGAAGAATTATAAACGGATATTGCATTTGAAAGTACACTCTGCTCTTTTTCCGTCAACGGTTTAAAATTCGTAAAAGTTTTAACATTATCAGTAACATGTTCAATTTCCGTCATACCGCTTAAAACAGTAAATACATTAGGCAGTGAAGCGGAATATCTTAAAGACCATGAAGAAGCAGATGCATCGGGATTTTCTTTTTTCAACAAATCCACGGCTTTTGTATTAAGAGAAGAAAGTTGCCCTCCTTTTAAAGGATTCATAACAACAACAGGAAGCCCCGCTTTTGTTGCAATTTCATACTGTTTTTTAGCATCTACCATATCCCAATCTATAGGATTAATCGGTAACTGGACAAAATCCCACTTGTATGTTTTCACAACCTCTTCCAAAAGTTCCGGAGTATCATGAATTGAAAATCCTAAATATTTTATTTTTCCTTCCTGTTTCTTTTTGAGTAACTGTTCATAAACATTACATTGTTTTAAAGTTTCCCATTCTCTTTTATTTATGTTGTGTGCCAAATAAAAATCAAAATAATCGGTTTGACATTTCTCTAATTGTTCTTCAAATACGGGAATAACTTCAGCTTTATCTTTCAATATTCTCAACGGCATTTTATCGGCCAAATAATAACTGTTTCTCGGATATTTTTTTAGCACTTTACCTGCCGCAAGTTCAGATTTCCCACCGTGGTAGAACCATGCGGTATCAAAATAATTTATACCGTGTTCAATTGCATAATCAACCATTTCCTGTGTTCTTTCAATATCAGGTTCTCCATCTTTTTGCGGTAACCTCATAAGCCCGAAACCTATTACGGAAATATCAATATTGTCAAATTTTTTTGTTGAAACTTTTTCTATAAGTTTTTTTGTTTGAGTGGTAACTTTTTTACATGCAGACAAAACTGCAACTCCCAATGTTGTAAAAAAAGCAGATTTTAAAAATTGCCTTCTATTCATAAAAAATCCTCCGGATTTTCTATTTTTATGTTAACTCCTCTATTTTTGTTTTGTAAAAATTTTGTAGGCCTTCTTAGGACTATCTATATTTAAAACTTTTTGTTCCATAGGACAAAGACCGTCTTGTTTTGCATTTTGAATATAATCAACAACTTCATTATATGAATATTTAACTTTATGTTTTTCAAAAACTTCTATTGCATCTTTGGCAATGATATTTGTATGAACTTGCTTTACTTTACCGTAAACCATAAGCAAAGCAGCAGCTTTACCTATAACTTTATCTACAACCATTGCTTTTTTTAAACCTTTCTTTTTTATCTGTATAAGTAAAGGTTGTATTCCATGTTCATCCTGAAAAGATATTTTACCTTTTTGGCAAACGGCTAAACTGTGGTTTTCCAACTTTGATGTCAATTCTTCTATTGTTATATCAGCACATTTTTGAGCAAAAACATTACTGCACACCAAACAAAAAAACAAACATACAAGCACCGGAGAGAGAAATTTTTTTATCATAATAAATCTCCATTTTTTTAATTTTTATGTATTGTTTCTTCTGCTACTGCAACTTCTTCAGTTTCGGCTTCGTTTGCATTTTCCGTTTCATCAGCACCCTCCTCACTTTCATCTGCCGTTGTTTCTTCCGCATATTCATCTACATCTTCATCATCTATATCCGTTTCATCAATATCTATATCATCAATCTCATTCTCATAAGATTCCTGAGATGCTTCATCAACATCAGCATTATTACCAGAACATCCGAAAAAAACAAAAACAGACATACACAACAAAAACGACATAACCAGTTTATTCATTTTTTCTCCTTATACTTGGTAATATATATTATCTTATAAAATTTGTCATAATTTTTATTTCAGGTTCGGGATGTTCACTTTTTAAAGCATTTAAAAGCCATGCCATATTTTTACCTATCGTTCTCATTATCTGAAGACCTTCCAAATCTTTTTCAACATCATCCTGTTTTGAACCGTGAACCATATTCCAATATTGAGAAGAAACTACCGGCATATTATTTATCGTAAAATATTTATTTATTACATCCACAGCTGCGGTTGTTCCTGCTCTTCTTGCAGACACAACTGCTGCTCCGGGTTTATATGCAAAAAATTTACTGCCTGCATAAAATACTCTATCCAAAACGGATAAAAGTCTTCCCGAAGGATGTGCGTAATAAACAGGAGAGCCGAAAACAAAACCATCGGAAGTTTTTGCCTTTTCAATGATTTCATTAACTGTATCATCATTAAATATGCATTTATTATCATTTTGTACACAAGCCCTGCAACCTATACAATCTTTTACGGCACCCGAACCCAACTGAATAACTTCAGTTTCTATTTTTTCTTTATTTAAAACCGTTTCTATTTCTTTTAATGCCCTAAATGTACATCCGTTACTATTACTACTTCCGTTAATAAGCATTACTTTCATTTATTTTTATCTCCGACTAACATTAAAAAGTGGAGCTAAGGGGGATCGAACCCCTGACCTCTTGCATGCCATGCAAGCGCTCTCCCAGCTGAGCTATAGCCCCACTCTAAACATTTATTTTAAAATATTTATTTTTTATTTGCAACATCCTGCTTTACAAGTTCAATAAACTTATCTAAAGGCATTGAACCCAAATCTTTGTTTCCTCTTGCTCTTACGGCAACAGAACCTGTTTCAACTTCTTTACCGCCTACAACAAGCAAGTATGGAATTTTTTGCATTGCATTTTCTCTAATCTTGTGACCTATCTTTTCATTTCTGTCGTCAAAGTTTACCCGGATACCGGCTTCTTTTAATTTTTTAACTGCATCTTTACAATATTGTTCCTGTTCCGGAGCAATATTTAAAACCGCTGCCTGAACAGGCGACAACCATACGGGTAATGCCCCTGCATAATGTTCAAGCAATACTCCGATAAACCTTTCAAAAGAACCCATTAATGCCCTGTGAACCATGTAAGGTCTTACTCTTTTACCTTCTTTGTCTACATAGTAAATATCAAATCTTTCGGGTAAATTGAAATCGAATTGTATTGTTGAACATTGCCACAATCTTCCGATAGCATCTTTAATTTTTATATCTATTTTTGGACCGTAAAATGCACCGCCGCCTGCATCTATTTCGTAGTCATAACCTGTTTTTTTAAGTGCATTTTCAAGCGATTTTTCCGCATCGTTCCATTTTTCTATTTCACCTACATACTTCTTTTCAGGTCTTGTTGCCAAATAGATTTTAT
>NZ_CACWEU010000209.1:0-7832 GCF_902760015.1 Candidatus Ruminimicrobium bovinum | reverse complement strand
TGCAGTTTCTTCGGGATTATGCGCTGAAACTGTTTTAACATTGGCGGATGCTTTGCAGCTTGCAATTTCAAATAATGAACTTATAAATGCTTCCGCCAAATCAAAAGAGTTTGCACAATATCAATTAAAATCCGCCAAAGGTAAAAATTATCCTAATGTTTTTTTGGAAGGTTCCGTTAATAAAATAAATGATCCGATTATTTTAAAGCTTGCCGATGCAAGGTCGGCTGTTATCGGTGCAAGTGCCGCTACTTTAAAAGCTACCGGGGCTTCCGACGCCGTGGTTGCCGCTTTTACACAAAAATTAAATTCATCAATTCCCGATTTTGATATGAAATTTCAAGATGACTTATTTTATAAATTATCCGCAGGAGTTGTATGGCCGTTATATACCGGCGGGAAAATATCGGCAAATTCAAAAGCAAAACAAACAGAAGTCGATATTTCCGCAATAGAACAGGAAAAAACATTAAATTCAACAATAACATCGGTAATAGAAAGTTATTTTAAAGCTGAACTTGCACAGGAAGTTTTAAATATAAGACTTAATTACCTTAATAACATAAAACAACATGCCGCAAATGCCGAAAAATTATTTAATGTCGGTATGATAGCCAAAACAAATAAATTAAGGGCTGATGTCGCGCTTTCACAAGCGACAATAGAATATGAAAAATCCGCAAGAGATTTTCAATTGGCACTTGTTGTCCTTTCAAATATAATAGGAAAGGATTGTCAAAATACAAGTCTTGCTACCGATATAAATATATTGGAAAATTTAAAAGATGTGCAGTATTATGTAGAAACGGCAAAAAGTAATAATACTGTTTTAAAAGAATTAAACGAAAAGAAAAATTTAATTAAACAAAAGAAAAAAGCAATAAACGGGAATTTTTTACCTACAATAGCGGCTTTCGGTAAATATGAAATTTATAAAGAAAATTTAACCGTATTTGATCCGGAATGGGTTGCCGGAATTAATGCACGGCTTGATATTTTTAACGGAGGTTCCGACTATAACGAAAATAAAGCTTATTCCGCACAGCTTGAAATGATAGATTTATATATTAAAAACACGGATAAAATGATAACGACAGGGGTTAAAAAATATCATCATGAAGTTGAAACTGCAAAGCAGAGATACGAAAGTTTAAAAAGTTCACAGGAATTAACGGAAGAAAATTTAAAACTTTATAAACAATCTTTCAAAGAAGGTTTGGCGACTTCAATAGAGGTAATAGACGCGGAACTTGCCGTATCAAAAGTTATGTTGGAACAATTGCAGACCTTATATGAATACAATGTTGCATATGCAAAATTAATTGATATATGCGGGAAATCTGCATTGTTGATGAATAATATTACCGGGGATTTAAAATATGAAAAATAAAATTTTAATTCTTATGTTTTGTTTTGTTTCATTGTTAAATATAAGTTGTTCAAAGCAGGAAGAAACAATTTCGGGTGAAGTTGATGCTACCGAAATAGATATCGGTGTAAAAGTTCCCGGAAGAATAGCAGAAATATTTGTCGTTGAGGGACAAACCGTTAAAAAAGGAGAAATCCTCGGCAGACTTGAAGGAAAAGAATTGGATGCAAAATTAAAAACCGTTAATGCTGCTTTAAAAGAAGCACAAGAACAATATGAGTTGGCCGAGAAAACATATAACAGAATTAAAAATCTTTATGATGACGGAGTCGTTCCCAAACAGCAGTTTGATGAAATAAATTACAAGTATAATGCCGCTTTACAAAAAATACATGCAATTGAAGGACAAAAAAACGAGATAATGGCATATTATGATGAACTTACGGTAACTGCACCTATTGACGGTGAAGTTACTCAAATTATATCACATCCCGGTGAACTTGTTGCAACAGGTTATCCTATAATTACATTGCTTGACACAAAAGATATTTGGGTGGTTTTTAATATAAGGGAAGATTTATTAAATAATCTTCAAAAAGGTAAACAAATAAATGTTTATATTCCTGCATTGAAAAATACGGTTAATATGGAAATAACTTATGTTTCTGCCATGGCAAACTTTGCTTCATGGAAACCGACAAATCAACAGAATAATTACGATTTAAAAACTTTTGAAATAAGGGCAAGAAGTAAAGATGTTCCGGATAATATCCGTCCCGGAATGACAGCTGTAATAAAGTAAATTGCGGTCAATATTAAACATATACGTTAAATTTACATTGTATAATTTATAATGTATAATAAATATGACGTTGCTTATTTTGCGGAATATATTGGTAATGTTTATTATTAAATCTAAGAAAATATTTTTATTATAAATTATGAACGGTAAATTTTATATTATCATTTTAGTTGTTGCGTCATTTATCTTTTCTTGTTTCATACCAAAAACTATTTTTGCAGACTGGAAAAAAGAAGTTAATAAAGAAATAAATAATATTTTAAAAACGGAGAAAAAAACAATGAAAGCAATAATTGAAACATCTATGGGAACAATTGAAATTGAGTTGTTCCCTGAAAAAGCACATAAAACGGTTGCAAATTTTGTTGAACTTGCACAAGGTACTAAAGAATGGACCGACCCTAAAACTGGTAAAAAAGTAAAGAAACCTTTTTATGATAATTTAACATTTCACAGAGTTATTCCGGAATTTATGATACAAGGGGGCTGTCCTTTGGGAACGGGAACCGGCGGACCGGGGTATAAATTTGATGACGAGATAGATTCTTCTTTAAAATTTGATAAACCCGGACTTTTGGCAATGGCAAATGCCGGTCCTAATACAAACGGTTCACAATTTTTTATTACCGAAGTAAAAACTCCGTGGCTTAACGGACATCATACTATTTTCGGCGAAGTTGTAAGCAGTAAGGATTTGGATATCGTAAAAAAAATAGCGAGAGTTGATTGCGATTTTTCGGATTCTCCTTTGGAACCTGTTGTCATAAAAAAAATTACAATAGAGAGATAAAAAATGAAAAAAATAGTATTTGTTACGGCACCGAAAACTTTTAGGGATGAAGAATATATTGAACCAAAAGAAATTCTTGAAAAGGCGGGCATTCAGGTAACAACGGCAAGTACCGTTAAAGGTGAGATATTCGGTAAAATTAAAATAAAAGCACAAAGTCAAATGCTTGTTACCGATATAAAAGTTGAAGATTTCGACGGTATATTTTTTGTCGGCGGTATGGGCTCTGCAATATATTTTGATGATAAATTTATTCATAAACTGGTAAATGATTTTTATAATGCAAATAAAATAGTAAGTGCAATTTGTATTGCACCGACTATACTTGCAAATGCAGGTGTTTTAAAAGGTAAAAAAGCAACCGTATTTCCGGACGGAGAACCTGCTTTAATTGCGGGCGGTGCAAATTATACGGCACAAGATGTTGAAGTTGACGGTAATATTATAACGGGCAACGGACCAATGTCCGCAAAGCAATTTGGAAAAATTTTAAGAGATAAAATTTTAAATTAACAATTACAAATTGCCGTTTAAATTATCAGCTGTTCAGCTTTTCAGCTCTTCAGCCAATAAAAGAGGAAATATGTCTTTTAACAGAAAAGATCTTTTAGGTTTGGAAAACTTAAGTAAAGATGAAATTGCAACAATAATCAAAAAGGCGGAAGAATTTAAAGATTTGTTTACCAATTCTTCAAATAAATCTTTGGATTTGGCAGGAAAGACGGTTGTTAATTTGTTTTATGAACCTTCCACCAGAACAAGAACTTCATTTGAAATAGCATCAAAAAGATTGTCGGCGGATGTTGTAAGTATAGCTACTGCAACATCAAGTGTAGTTAAGGGTGAAAGTTTGGTTGACACTGCAAAAACTCTTCAGGCAATGAAAGCGGATATTTTTATTATAAGGCATACACTTGCCGGAACCCCGCATTTACTTGCCAAAAATTTACAGGCCTCAATTATAAATGCCGGTGACGGTTTTCACGAACATCCCACACAAGGATTACTTGATTTTTATACTATCTTTGAAAAAAAGAAAAGAATAAAAGATTTAAAAATTCTTTTAGTCGGTGATATTCTGCACAGCAGAGTTGCAAAATCGAATATTTGGGCTTTAACTAAGTTTGGTGCAAAAATAAGGGTAGTTGGACCTCCTACACTTATACCGAGTAAAATAACAGAACTCGGTGTTGAAGTTTTTTATGATTTGGATAGAGCAATAAAAGATGTTGATGTTATAAATATTTTAAGAATTCAAATGGAAAGGCAGCAAGCTAATTTGTTTCCTTCCGTTCACGAATATGTTGAACTTTATCAGGTTACAAAGAAAAGATTGGAAAAAGCAAAATCAGGTGTTATGATTATGCATCCGGGGCCCATGAACAGAGGCATTGAAATTTCTTCTGAAGTTGCAGACAGTCCGTCGGCTGTTATAAACGAACAGGTAACAAACGGAATAGCCGTGCGAATGGCAGTGTTAAGTTTGTTGGCTGCAAACAGAGCTAAAAGGAGAAAATAATGGCTATACATATAAAAAATATAAAAATTATAGACCCTGCAAATAAAGTTAATAAAGTCGGTAATTTATTTATAGAAAATAAAAGAATTGTAGCCAAACTTAATTATAAACCGGATGTTGTCATTGACGGAAAAGGTAAAATTGCAATTCCGGGTTTGATTGATGTTAATTCTCATTTAAGAGAACCCGGACAGGAAGAAAAAGAAACAATAAAAACAGGAACAACCTCTGCGTGTAAAGGCGGAATTACAACCGTTCTTTGTATGCCAAACACCAAACCGGTAACGGATAATGCTCCATCGGTAGAATATATTTTGATGAAGGCACAAAAGGAAGGAAAAGTTAATGTTTTTCCGATAGGTTGTATTACGAAAGGTTCTTTAGGTCAAGAGTTGGCAGAAATCGGTATTTTAAAAAAAGCCGGTATTGTTGCAGTATCCGATGACGGTGTTCCCGTATCAAATTCACAGGTTATGAGAAGAGCATTGGAATATACAAAAATGTTCGGGCTTCCTGTGGTGTCACATTGTGAAGACAAAGAATTATCTAAAAACGGTTCAATGAATGCTGGAAAAAATTCAATGATTTTCGGACTTAGAGGAATACCGCGACAAAGTGAAGAAATAATGGTTTCAAGAGATATTATGCTTTGTGAACTTACCGGCGGTAAATTACATATTGCACATGTCTCAACTGCAGGTTCTGTTGAACTTGTTCGTCAAGCAAAGAAAAAGGGTATAAATGTAACTTGTGAAACTTGCCCGCATTATTTTTCGTTGACCGATGATTCCGTTCAAAATTATGATACTAATTTTAAGATGAACCCTCCATTAAGAACAAAGCAGGATGTGCAAGCCATAAAAAAAGGATTAAAAGATGGAACAATCGATTGTATTGCTACAGATCATGCACCCCATACTTTTGAAGAAAAAAGTAAAGAATTTGACTCGGCACCGTTTGGAATTATAGGGTTTGAAACTTTACTGCCGTTAATATTAAATGAGCTTGTTGACAAAAATGTTTTAACATTAGACGAAGCAATTGCCAAAGTAACAGCCAATCCTGCAAGAATATTTTCGTTAAAGGACAGAGGCAATTTGGCAGTCGGTTCAATTGCCGATATTACCATAATTGACCCTAATATTGAATACGAATATAAAAAAGAGGATATTTTATCTAAAAGTAAAAATTCTCCGTTTATCGGCAGAAAGTTTAAAGGTTCGGTTTGGACAACAATTGTCGGAGGGAAAATATCTTGGACATTAAAAGATGGAATTATAAAGTAGAAATATTAAAAAACGAACATATATGTTTAAATTTTTATAAAATTGTTATTTGTGCAAAAGAAATTGCAAAAGCAGCCCGTGCAGGACAATTTTGTATGCTTTCGGTAGAAAATGCTTATTTAAAAAGACCTTTAAGCATATATGATACCGACAAACAAACCGTTTCTTTTTTATACAAGGTAGTTGGAAGGGGAACCGGTTATTTGTCGAAATTAAAAAAAGGTGACAGCATAAATATAACGGGTCCGTTGGGATCATGTTATCCGTTGGAACCGGGAAAAAATAAAATTCCTTTTCTTGTTGCCGGCGGGACGGGTATTGCTTCAATTCATTTTTTGGCAAAGCAACTTAACAAAAAAGGGTTGTTGTTCTACGGAGCAAAAAATAAAAATGAATTACTTTGTGTTTCAGAATTGAAAAAATTAGGATTTGATTTGTTTTTTGCAACCGAAGACGGGTCGTGCGGCTTTAAGGGCTTTGTAACGGATTTATTCGATAAAAATATTAAAGATAATTCGATAGTTTATGTTTGCGGTCCTAATATAATGGCAAATAAAATTATAAAAACGGTAAATAAATTAAATATTGAAGGATATGTTTCTTTGGAAGAAAAAATGGCATGCGGTATAGGTGTTTGCCAAGGTTGTGCCATAAATGTAGGAAATACAAAAAAATTGGTTTGTAAAGACGGTCCCGTTTTTGAAATGAGCTTATTATAAAAATTTTTAAAAGTTTTTTGCAAATTTTCGAGTATATTTATATAATAAAAAAATGTTGTTGAAAAAAATCGAGTTGTTATGTATTACTTCAAACAGAACGGATGTTTCTTATCATCGGCAGGTAGAACAAGCCTGTTTGGGCGGTGCCGATATGATACAGTTTAGAGATAATACATTACACGACGGTGATTTTTTAAAAATAGCGGTTGATTTAAAAAAAATCTGTAGAAAATATGATGTTCTTTTTACAGTTAACAACAGAGTTGATATTGCGGCAGCTGTTGATGCCGACGGTGTTCATGTAGGTCAAAAAGATTTGCCGGTTGAGTATGCAAGAAAAATTTTAGGCAGTTCAAAAATAATAGGACTATCGGCTTCAAGTTACGAACAGGCAAAGTTTGCTTTAAAACAAGATATAAATTATATAGGACACGGTGCAATATATTCAACCCAAACAAAACAGGATGCGGTTACAAGAGGTTTATCGGTTTTAAAAGATATTAAACAAATATCTCAAAATATTCCTGTTATAGCAATAGGCGGAATTGATAAAAGTAATGTTGCCGATGTTATTGGGGCCGGTGCCGACGGAGTGGCTGTTGTTCAAGCCGTTTGCGGTGCAAAAAATATAAAAAAAGAAGCTGAAGAAATAAAAAATATAATAAAAAATATAAGGACGAATAAATGACTTTAATAGAGCAATCCCAAAAAAATATCATAACAAAGGAAGTTGAAGAAGTTGCAAAATACGAACAGTTATCGACTGATTTTATCGTTAAAGGTATTAGTGACGGAACAATAGTAATTCCTAAAAATATTAAGAGAATACAAAAAATGCCGAGGGCAATAGGTGCAGGACTTAAAACAAAAATAAATGCCAATTTGGGAACTTCTCCGGACCATATAAATATAAAAGAAGAACTTGAAAAAATGGAAATAGCCGTTAAATACGGTGCCGACGCCATAATGGATTTATCTACGGGCGGAAATTTGACGGAAATGAGAAAAGAAATTTTAGCACAATGTCCCGTTCAGGTTGGAACGGTTCCCATATATCAGGTTGCATGTGAAACGGTCAGAGGCGGTAAGAAAAAAATTTCACAAATGGATAGCGAATTAATGTTTGATGTTGTAGAAGAACAAGCCGAGCAGGGTGTTGATTTTATGACGATACATTGCGGTGTTAATATGGAAACGGTTGCAATGCTTGAAAGGCAACCGAGATTAATGGGGGTTGTCAGCAGAGGCGGTTCTTTTCTTGTTAAATGGATAAAAGCAAATAAAAAAGAAAATCCTTATTATGAACAATATGACAGACTTTTAAAAATAGCAAAAAAATATGATGTT
>NZ_CACWEU010000208.1:0-2050 GCF_902760015.1 Candidatus Ruminimicrobium bovinum | reverse complement strand
TTTTGCTATAACATTTTTAAATACTCCGAAACCGCAATTTGCAAGTTCCTTTGTAAAATCTTTTATTTCCATTGCAAACCTTGTATCCGGTTTATCCGAGCCGAACCTTAACATTGCCTCATCGTAAGGCATTCTTTCAAAAGGAGTTTTTATTTCTTTATTCAAAACATCCTTAAATATTTTTGAAAGCATATTTTCAACTATTGTCATAATATCTTCTTCGTCGATAAATGACATTTCCATATCAACTTGAGTAAATTCAAGTTGTCTGTCTGCTCTTAAATCTTCATCTCTGAAACATCTTGCAATTTGATAATATTTATCAAATCCCGCAACCATTAAAATTTGTTTGAAAATCTGCGGTGATTGAGGCAAAGCATAAAAACAACCGTGTGCAAGTCTTGCCGGAACCAAGAAATCTCTTGCACCTTCCGGAGTTGATTTTGTTAAAAAAGGTGTTTCTATTTCCAAAAAACCTTCATCGTTAAGATATTGCCTTATTGTTTGCGAAATTTTATGTCTGATAATAAAATTTTTCTGAAATGACGGCCTTCTTAAATCAAGGTATCTGTATTTTAACCTTATTTCTTCGGAAGTTTCTTTATAGTCATCAACTTCCAAAGGTAAAACGGGTGATGTATTTATTATTTCAAGTTCGTTAACAACAATTTCAACCTTACCGGTAAACATGTTCGGATTAACAGTTCCTTCCGGTCTGTTTCTAACTAAACCTTTTACACTGAGAACATACTCACTTCTTAAATGTTCGGCTTTAGAAAATATTTCTTTTTTTTCGGGTTGAAATACTATTTGAACAAGCCCTTCTCTGTCTCTTAAATCAATAAAAATTACTCCGCCGTGGTCCCTTCTTGAATGAACCCAACCGCTTACAACAATTTCCTTACCTATAAAACTTTCATCAACTTTACCGCAATAGCAACTTCTTTTCATTTTATTCCTCGATTATAAATTTTATTTCATAAAATTTAGGTTATAGAATTATGGGGATTATAATGTTATGATGGCAAAAACCACTAAACTAAAAGAAACAACCTTTAAACTAATAACCCATAAACTATAAACAAAAAATTGTTTTACAATTTTTTTAATACTGCATATAATGTAATATATCGTGGGCAAGTTCAAGGGCATCCCTGCCTTGTTCGCCTGAAACCAAAGGTTTTTTACCTTCAATTACACATTTTAAAAAATGTGTAAGTTCATAAGCAAGCGGCTCGCCCGTTTGAACTTTCGGTTTTATTACATCAATATCAAGTAAACTTTTAACAACTTTAACATCCGGTTTTTTTCTGTATATCTTTAAACTTTTTCCGGCATAGTCAACGGAAACATAACTGTCTTTTTGAAATATTCTTATTCTTCTGTATTTATCAATTGTTACTCTGCTTGTTGAAACATCGGCAATACAACCGTTAGCAAATTTTATTCTAACCTTTACAATATCTTCATGCTCCGAAAGAATTTTTGCACCGTGTGCTTCAAAACTTATAACTTTACTTTTAACAAAATTTAAAAGCATATCCAAATCATGTATCATCAAGTCAAGCACAACACCGATATGTGCGGTTCTGGGGTCGTAAGGGCCCAACCTGTTAACTTCAATAAATTTCGGTTCTGTAACATAAGGATATGCGGCAATAATCGCAGGGTTAAACCTTTCAACATGCCCTACCTGTAAAACAAGGTTTTTATCTCTTGCTATTCTTATAAGTTCTGTTGACTGTTCAACAGTTTCGGTAAAAGGTTTTTCAACCAAACAATGTATACCTTCCTGCAAAAGTTGTTTCGCTATGTCATAATGATACGGTGTGGGAACCGAAATTACGGCTGCATTAATTTTACCGATCACATCTTTTACGTCGGTAAAATTAACGGTATTGCATTTTTTTGCAATAGTCTCGCCCCTTTTAACATCGGCATCAACAACACCTATAAGTTCTGCATTTTCGTGTGTTGACAATATTCTTGCATGATGCTGACCTAAAGAACCTACACCGACTACGGCTATTTTTATTTTGCTCATTTTTTA
>NZ_CACWEU010000207.1:0-3823 GCF_902760015.1 Candidatus Ruminimicrobium bovinum | reverse complement strand
TTGAAAAACAAAGTAGAAAACAAAGCAAATGAAAAATTAAAAGAAGGCAAAAGTATTGAAGAAATTAAAAAAACAACTTTTGGAATTGCAACGGATCCGGATGGAGATAGGTTTGCAATATATTACACTGTTTATAACGGTAGTAAATTTGAAGCAAAATTCCTTTTACCTGATGAAGCAGGTATGATAGTTCAAAAAATCTTCCTTGAAAATAAATATAACAAATTAAATGAATATTTAAAGGCTAATCACTCTGATAAAGAAATTTCTAATTGGTTAAAAGAAAATAATTATAACATTGTAACCGTAAGAAGTGCCGATACAACAAGCCAAATTGATAAGTTAGCAAAATATTATGAAGATAAAATGAAAAAGCTTGTTTCGGGACAATTAAAAAATGAAATAAATGTATCCGTAAAAATAACCGATATCGGTTTTAAAAATTTAGCAGAAGCTGCAAAATTAACCAAAAAAGAAGGAATAGAGCCTCTTATGCTTCTTGAAAGTTCAGGAGGGCTTGTTTCCGGATTATATGATAAAGACGGCTTAACTGCAACATTACTTCCTTTGCTTCTATTAAACAATGCAAGTGTAACTGTTGAAGAAGAATTGGATACAATAGAAAAGGATATAAAAAATTCCGAATTGCTTGGTAGAGATGCTATTGTTTTTGAAGATAAAAAAGAACTTACTGCGGAACAACAGAAACAAAACTTTTTAGATGTTACAAATAATTTCAAAGACATATATAAAAATATTCCGGAAATGAAAAATTATGATGTTGAAACTATTTCTCCTGTTACAATTGAAAACGGTATAGAAATTGTATTTAAGAACGGTAATTCATTAATAGTACGTGCATCGGGAACAGAACCTAAAATAAGAATTTATACAAAAGTTAATGCTACTATTGAAAATAAATCTCAATTAAAAAAAGAAAATGATGCTCTCATGAATTTGGGTAGAACTTTAGTTGAAAAGTCAGGTAACGGTGAATATAAAAACTATATCTCTAAAACACAAACAGTTGATAACAATAAAACTATAATTAACAAATTAACGGATTATTCTTCTAAAACAAATAATGCAAAAAACAGAGAACTTTTAAATGATAATACAAGAAGCAATAAACTTATTCGTGAAATGTCCGTAGGTAAAAATAATAAACTTCAACTTGATTTTTCAAGAACCGAACTTGATGAAGAAACTTTGGAACTTTGTAATAATTTATATGATAATTTAGGTATAAGTGAAAAACTTTCAAATATAGATATGGATGAAGATGTTAAAAGATTGTTTTTTGCAATGTATGTTTATTATCATAAAGTAAAAGGTATAGATATATTGTCAGTATTGCCGTATGATAATAATAGTGCATATATTGTAAAAAATGCTGAAGAAAAACTTTCTGATTATGTTACTGTGTTAGGTCAGCCTGGAACAAACGGACAACATTCTTTCTATCAATTATTACATCAGGGTGTAGTTCCTTCTTTTAATGCTTTTGTAGGTTTTGCAAATTCAACCGATGACATAATGGCTGATTCCGACAAGAGAACGGCACATTTTAAACTTTTGTCGAATATGATAGCACAGGCAGATGCATTCTTTATCGGTAGAAACAGGCAGGAAACTAATGAAATAGAAAAAGATAAAAAGTTACAAACTCATAAAGTATTTGAAGGAAATACTCCGTCACTTGTTATGATGTTTGAAAATAATGACGAAGCAGCAAAAAAAGAACTTGCAAATATTGGAAGTGCAATTTCAGAAATTGCAAAAGCGGTTGAAACCGAACCTGTTTTAAAAATTGAAACCGATAAATCCGTTAAAGGCGAATATGAGGGTTTTACAACATCTGATATTTTTAAAGAAATACAAAAAGAAAAATCGGCTTCGGACAAAGAAACGATAAATCAAAAAAATTCAAAACTTACATTTAAATCAAATATAAGAACTTCTTTAGTAAATAAATATATTGAGCTTTTTAATATAAAATTTTTTAAAGATAAAGATGACAATGAACAAAGTGTTTTTGATAAACTTAATGCTATTTTTAACGGTGATAAGGTTAATGCAACCGAAGACAGAGCAGTTTTACATTCGGCTTTAAGAAATGTTGAGTTTGTTGATGGTAAATTTGTTGCAAAGTCGGCAATTAAAGTTGACGGTAAAAATGTTATGCCAAATGTTGTGAATACTCTTAATAAGATGACGGATTTTGCTAATAGAGTTATTAACGGACAGTGGAAAGGTGCTACCGGAAAAGAAATAAAAACTGTAGTAAGTATAGGTATCGGCGGTTCCGATTTAGGTCCTAGAGGTGTTACAAATATTTTAGCTGAAAGCAAACTTGATAATGCACCTGAAGTAAGGTATGTTTCAAATGTTGATCCTCAGGATTTGGAAAATCAATTAAAAGGTTTAGATCCCGAAACAACTTTATTTATAATAGAATCAAAAACATTTACAACAGATGAAACAATGACAAATGCAAATGCCGCAAAAAAATGGTTGCTTAGTAATTCTAAATTAAATGAAGATTCCGTTAAAAATCATTTTGTTGCAGTTTCAATCGCAAAAGAAGAAGTTGAAAAATTCGGTATAGATACAAACAATATGTTTGAATTCTGGGATTGGGTAGGCGGAAGGTTCTCTGTTTGGTCTGCAATAGGTTTGCCTGTGATGTTATCAATAGGTCCTAAAAATTTTGCGGATTTCTTAAAAGGTGCAAATAATACCGATGAAGCATTAAAAGAAGTTATAAACGGTTCTGCTGCCAAGGAAAATATTTCCGTTCTTGCAGCAATTTCTTATATAGACAGAATAAATCATCTCGGAAAACAAGAACAATTTATAAATGCTCCTTTTGATTTCTTTGTAGATTTTATTCAACAGCAATCTATGGAAAGTCTCGGTAAATTTGTAACCGTTGACGGTAAAACAGTTGCATATCCTACCGGAAATGTTATTGTTCCTGCAGAAAACTCAAAACTTGGCGGTATAAATGTAGCTGTTGGTGAAACTTCAAACAATAAATATTCTTCCGATGATATAACAACTTATATTGATATGGATGAATTGTCACCGGAATCGCTCGGTGAGTTATTTGCAACATTTGAGCATGTCGTTGAAATTTCAGCTGCTTTGTGGGAAATTAATGCTTTTGACCAATGGGGTGTTCAATTAGGTAAAGAGTTAATGCCCGGTGTGCTTTCTGCTATAGAAGGTGAACAAACCGAGCAGGCAAAAAGCAAATTGAATTTATCCTCTCAAAAAAATGTTGAATTTATTAATAATGCAAATGCAAATGAAACTTCTAAAACTTCATTTATTGATAGAATTAAAAAAACACTTGAAAATATGTGGAAAAATCATGCTTTTGATTTTGGACATTTAGCCGGTGGAGAAGAAGTTGCAAATGCAATCAAGAAAAAAAATAACATTATTGAAGAAAATATAATAAGAGATGAAGATCAGCTTGCCTTAAAAGAAGTACAAAATCAATTAGACGAAGTTAAACTGCAATTACAAGTTCTTGACAGAACTTCAAAAAGATCAAAAAGTGTTCCGGGAGCAGGAATTAATGAAAATAAAATAGAAGAACAAATACAAGAATTAAAACAGAAAGAAGATGAACTTGAAGCAAAAATAGAAGAATTAAAAAATGCAAATGCTCAACTTGACCTTGGTTTGTTTGGTAATATGTTTAAAAATCGTTCGACATTAAGGGCAGTATTTGCAGGGGTAGCCGAAAGCTTAATATTGGTTCCTGTAACGGTTGTAGATACAATCCAAAAAATATTAACGGGCAATTTTAACA
>NZ_CACWEU010000206.1:0-13498 GCF_902760015.1 Candidatus Ruminimicrobium bovinum | reverse complement strand
TACCCACTTTGTCGCTTCCAACGGAGTTTTACCCCAATCTACAGGACAATGTGATACAACTTCAATAAATGAATAACCTTTTCCTTCTACTTGATTTTGAAAAGCTTTTTTAATTGCTTTTCCTGCTTGTATTACATGAGGAGCATCGCAAACCGATACCCTTTCAATATATTTTGTTCCTTTTAAACCTGCAAGCAATTCACAAACATTTATCGGATAACCTTCTCTTTGAGGGTCTCTTCCGAAAGGTGTAGTTTCGGTTATTTGCCCCAACAATGTTGTAGGTGCCATTTGCCCGCCGGTCATACCGTAATTTGCATTATTTATAAATATTACGGTTATGTTTTCGCCTCTGTTTGCACAGTGAATTGTTTCCGCTGTTCCTATTGCAGCCAAATCACCGTCGCCCTGATATGTAAAAACTATTTTATCTGGATTTGTTCTTTTAATACCTGTTGCAACAGCCGGAGGTCTTCCGTGAGGAGCTTCAGTCGTATCAAAATTGAAATAATTGTATGCAAACACCGCACAACCTACAGGTGCTACCGCTATTGTTCTTTCTCTTATTCCTAAATCGTCTATCGCTTGTGCAACTAACCTGTGCACAATACCGTGCCCGCAACCGGGACAATACGACAAAGGGAAATCTTTTAATGCTTTTGGTCTTGATAATATTTTTTCCATTTTATTTTGCCAACTCTATAATTTTATTTAAAACCTGACTATCCGAAACTATTCCGCCGCCGGCTCTGCCCAAAAAATCCACCGGACATTTACCGTTAACGGCAAGTTTAACATCTTCAACCATTTGCCCTAACGAAAATTCTACAGAGAAGAATTTTACACCGGGTTTTGCATAACTTGCAATTATTTTGCTCGGGAAAGGCCATAAAGTAACAGGTCTTATCAATCCTGCTTTTATACCTTTTTCCCTTGCCTGCTTAATTGCATTTTTTGAAATTCTTGAAGAGATACCGTAAGCAACAATTATAACTTCGGCATCTTCAACCTGATATAATTCCGCTTTAACTTCATTTTCTTCTATTGTTTTATATTTTTTTTGTAAATCCAAATTATGTTGTTCCAAAACACCGTCTTGCATAAGCAAAGATTTTAACGACCTCGGTTCCCTTCCTTTGCAACCGTCAAGAATCCAGTCTCTGTCTTCAAATTTTGTTTTAGGTTCTTTATTAAAATCTACCGGTTCCATCATTTGCCCGACGATACCGTCGCATAACAACATTACCGGATTTCTGTATTTTTGAGCAACATCAAATGCATTGTATGCAATTTCATACATTTCCTGTGCATTTGCAGGTGCATAAACTATCAAATGATAGTCACCGTGCCCGCCGCCTTTAACGGCTTGAAAATAATCGGCTTGAGAACCTGCAATGTTACCAAGTCCCGGTCCGCCCCTTTGAACATTAACGATAACACCGGGAATTTCCATACCTGCCATATAGGAAATTGCTTCCTGTTTTAAAGATATTCCGGGAGATGATGACGATGTCATTGCTCTTTTACCGGTTGCACATGCTCCCAAAACCATATTTGCCGCTGCAAGTTCCGACTCCGCCTGGATGAAAACTTTTTTCATTTCAACCATTCTTCTTGACATATAAGCGGGAACTTCATTTTGCGGTGTAATAGGATAGCCGAAATAAGCATCCAAACCGGCTGCTATTGCACCTTCACATAATGCTACATTACCTTTCACTAATTTTTTTACCATTTTATTTTACCTGTAAACTTCTATGCAAGTATCGGGACACATCTGGTAGCAAAAACCGCAACCGATGCAATCCTTTTCGTTTTTTAATACCGCATAATGATAACCGATTTTATTTATTTCCGTAGAAAAATCTATACATTTTCTTGTGCAGGCATTTATGCAAAGCCCGCAACCTTTACATCTATCTTTGTTAACCGTTATTTTTGCCATACTGTTTTTCCTCTTGCTAAAAATACGAATTCCCGACGGAGATATATGACTGCTGCAATCTTAATCTTTGTATTTTATAACTTTTAGAAGAAAAAAGCAAACGATAAAAATTGAAAGCAAATTTTTTAGGTTATAGGGTTATGGGGTTATGGGGTTATGAGTTTAACGACAACAACGAACAGTAACGGCAACTACAATAGATTGCTTCGCTTCGCTCACAATGACAAAAAAAAGAACTCGCAATGACGTTAACTACAGCTTATGAGTTGAGAAGCTGAGTATGTGATTTTTATTTATGGTTGGCTTTTAATTTTAAAACTTTTCCCAAATATTTTATCAATGTAAAAGGTTTCAGTTTTGATTGCCCCGATGCCCTTTCCAAAAAATCTATCGGATATTCTTTTATTTGTGCATTGACCTGTTTTGTATAAAACAACATTTCCGTAACGATAAAAGGATCGGATGCGGTTAATTTATTTATAAATTTTTCAACAATTTCTCTCTTAAACATTCTGTAACCGGATGTAGGGTCGGCAATATTTATTCCCAAAATTGTTCTTAAATATTGTCTTGCACAACCGCTTACTGTTTGCCTTAATATTCCGCGTTGACTGTCACTTCCGCCCATAACATACCTTGAGCCGATAACCACATCACATGTATTTATTGTTTCCCTGAAATATTTTATATATTTGGGGTTGTGAGAACCGTCACCGTCCAATTCCACTATATACTTTGCACCGTGTTCCAATGCCCATTTAAAACCGTCAATTCCGGCATAGCCCCTGCCTCTGTTTGTTTTTCTTAAAAGCAAATGTATTCTGTTATCAAGTTTTGCCATTTCTTCGACGATTCTATATGTCCCGTCGGGTGACAAATCATCGGCAATTAAAACTTCAATATCTTTAAGCCCGCAGTTTAAAATATCGTCGATAACATTTTTAATATTTGTTGCTTCATTGTAAGTACATACTATTGCCAATGTATCCATTGTTTATTCCCTTATATAAAATTAATAATTTGATATTATACATTTTTTTGATAAATAATTGAATAACCAAAATTTGCAAAGCAAATTTTGGTTATATAATGCAATAAATCTATTTAGTATTATGCAGCTGCTAACATAGTTTAAAAAAACTCTTTCTTATTTTTTTATACTCCAACTACCTGCTTTTTTGCTTCCAATTCGTTCTATAATATTATTTTCTTGTAAACTTTTTATCTGCCACTCTATACCTTTTATTGTTAGCCCTAAATTTTCTGCCATTTCTCTTGTTGTAATTTTAGAATTTTTTCTTATAAGTTCTATTATTTTTTCCCTAGTTTTTTCTTCGATATAATCATTATTTGTATCTATTGTTATTTTTAATGTTGTCCTATCGGGATTAAACTGTTCTTCCAAAACAGGAATTAAATTGTTTTCTTTTTTTAATACAGTGTAAATACTATGCAAACCGCTGCCGGCTCTTTCACCTATGTTTAATAAAGAAAACATTTTAACAAGTGTTTCGTTTCTCGGGTCGGATATTCCGCCACTTATTGCTTCCGATTTACTTATTCTTAAGCCACCAGGATTAGATATTATAAATTCTTTATTGAATTTCTTTTCTATAACTATTCCTCTCCTTTCATAATAGTTTGAATGCAATAAAGCATTTGCAACTGCTTCCCTTAATATTTTATGTAATGGGGTATCATCTATTCTGTCAAAACCGTTATCGGCTAAAACAAACGGAACTTTTAAATCCGCAACCAATTTTGCACATGCTTTAAAATAAAAATCAAACAAATTTCCGCTCCATTCTCCGGAACTCAATACAAACCTATCCGTCCAACGAATGTCTGCATCATTTACTTCCCTATAATCAAGAAAATAATGCGGAAATTCCTTAACAATTTCATATTCATAACCGAACATTAAAAGCCCTGCCGTAGTAGGGTGAAATTTGTTATCCTCTGCTTTGCGGGTAGCACCTATTTTTTGTAAAAAATCTTCTTCGTTTAAAGAATTTCAAATATGATCGGGTTTTAAATTTAACATTCTTGTTCTGTATCTTTTAATTGTTTCTTTATCAAAAACGGACAAATCCATTTTTTTCCAAAACAGTTAAATCTAAAATTTCATCTGTTTGGTCACGGAGCATATTTTTGATTTCTGATTTTGTGCAATGATAGTCTCCTTCACCGTTTCTTCTATAAGTTTGTCATAATAAATCATTATTTATAAAAATAGGTTTGTTATGCCTGTCCGACCGTGGAACAGATATTTTAATAATATCTTTATTTTTGTAATTAATTATTTCTATATTTTTATCGGTTAAAATATTTATACTTACTTTCTGTTTATTGTTTATTTCGTTCCAAAATTGTGTTATTAATTTTTGCGGAGTTTCTATACCGATAATTGAAATTTGCTTATTTGATAATTCTTCTAATCCAAGCAAAATACAACCGCCATCCGTATTTGCAAATGCGGAATAAGTTTCCCAAATACTTTGTGGAAGCCCACCTTTTGCTTTTTTAAATTCAAGTTTATTATTTTCTTTTAATTTCAATAATTCTTTTAAGTTCATACGGTTATTATAACATATCACAATACAGAAAGAAAAGTTGAAATGGCAAAGTTTTTATTTTTAGCTATTTATGCTGCGGCTAACATACTTCTTATTGCAAGTGTTGCTGCAACTTCCGCTTTTTCTACGGTTGTATCTGCTCCGTATCTGTCGGTTAATATTGCTTTTATTCCTTTAACATCTTCGGCTGTTTCGGAATCAATTCCGGTTCTTAATATTTTATCTAAGTTCATATTCTGTTCTTCTTTTATTATTTTTACTAAATCTTTTAAATTAATAACGCCATTCGGATATTTCATCTCAACTTCTTCCTCATAGTCATTTTCTTTTTGTTTTATCTGCTCTAAATTCTTTCCTTTTATCATTTGTCCGATTATTGCCATCAATATTGCTTGGTTTTCATTTGAACCGATTTCTTTTATAAACTTCTCGCCATCCCCAAGTTCAAATTCTTTTACAACTTCTTCTGCAACACTATTTTCTACTACTCCTAATATAAATCCTATTGCTTCAATATATTTGCCCTTAGCAAGAAGTTCTTCGTTAATATAACTTTGAGCTTGCGGATTAAATAAACTTAAATTTTCTTTTATTATCTTTATTATCGACTCTTCACCTTGCCATTTCAATAATTCTTCAATATCTTTACTGTTCATCTGTAATAACTCTTTTAAATCAATTACATTACTTGTAATATCTTTACTATCATCTAATTGATAACCATTATTTTTTAATGCAGCAGCATGTCCTTTATTGTATTGTTTTTGCGGATTGTCTTTTATGCTAATCCTTATATTTTCTATTATTGTTTTTATACCGCCAACTTCTTCTGCAGTTTTTTCTATTACTTCTATATTTTTTCCATTAAATATATAACCTATAATATCCGCTTTATCTTCAAGTTCTTTAATATCGGTTATGTTGTCTATTTCCTTCTTACCTTTAACAATATCTTTATTTTTTGCTTCAACTATCGGTATTATTCCATACTTTTCAAAAATGTTTATATCTTTCAATTTTTCATAAGTATCATTACTGAATTTTACTGTTACCGCCAAATTTACCCCTTGTTTTGTCGCAAGTTTGTTATTTCTTATTTGCTTAAGCTTTTCTTCAGCTGTTTCTTTGTTATATTCTTGTGAAGACAAATCAACAAAAACGTCTCCTTGGTTTTCTTCAATATTTTTAAATGCAGTATCTATATCTGTTTCTTTTACAATAAAGCTATATCCCTTAGTGTCTAATTGCTTTACTTTTTCATATTGTTGTTTACTTACAACAAATGTTGTTATTCCCGTTTTGTCTTTTATTCCTTTACATATTCTTTCATTTATATCTTCATCATCTTCAAATGTATATTTTATCGTTTCGGCAGGCATTACATAAGAAGTTTGTTTATTATTTATACTGTTTTCTATATCGGTTTCTGTTAATACTTTTTTATCGGTATTCGGGAATGCAAATATTGTATTATCGTTGAATAAATTTGTCTTTACTCCTTCATTTCTGAATTTATCCATTAATTCTTCTATTACAGTATCAATGTTATCTATATTTTTTATATTCATTGTGTTGGAATAAAAAATATACTCATTGTTTTTATTAACCGCAAGTCTAACTTGAACAGTTTCAGCACCTTCTTCATTTTCATCAACAACTTTACCGTCTTTAACATATATTACACCAACTTTTGTATGAACTAAATTTCTTGCATTTTCTCCTATACTATAATACCTTACTTTATCCGATTTTTCTGCAATATTATTTTCGTTTTCTTTCTTTATAAATGCAATTTCTTTGTTTGCTATTTGTTTTATTATTGTTTTCTTTGCAACATATTCACTTATTTTATTTACAAGTTCCATCGGGTTAAGAACATTCTTTAAGGAATTTATTGAGACTTCTGAAATGTTTTGAGGTTGTTCGACTTTTTCATTATTTTTAATATCTTCTTCTTTTATCTTTTGCTCAATTTTTTCTTCAACCAAAAAAGCAGTTTGAATACTTTGAAAATTTCCTTTCTTACCTAAATGTATTCTCATATAAAAACCTTCTTCAAATTTATCATCATTTTTCAATTTATAATATTCTCCATCTTCAATATAATTAGCATCTTCTTTTACATTTGTTTGTAACAATATTTTGATCTTATCAATGTCCATACTTTTACTAAAAGCTATCTCAATATTTGAATATTTTGAAGGATCAGAAGAACCTTTTTCTTCGTCTTTTATTTCATTACCATTCATATACACAGAATGTCCATCATAAATATGAATAAAATCCTCTAAATATATCCTAACATTATTATTCCCATATAAATAAAAATCTCTATTTTTTTCATCATATTTGATTCCAATAGAACTATCTTTTTGTAACGAAATAAAATCATTTATCGCAATAAAAGGCATATATTGTTTAATTTCTTTTTCTTTCTCTTTACCTTTTCCTTGTATTTCTGTTCTTATTTTTCCATGCAATTTTTTCTTTTCTTCACCTTTAGAATTTAACAACTTTTCAAGAAATTTATTTTCTGCTTCACTTAAATTTTCTACAACAAAATATTTAAAAAACAATTCTTTTGAATCCGAATTTTTACCACTAAAAACTTTTTTAAAAATATTGAAAATTATTTCATTTTTCAAATTTTCATCTTTCAATTTTTCATCATTTTTTAAAACATTGAAAAATTCTTTATATTTCGAGTTTATCTTATCAACAAAAGTTTTTTGCATTAATCTTAAATTATTTTTTGTTTCTCGTTTCAAATTACCATTTCCGTTAAATTCTATATTAATATTCTTATATTCTGGTATTTCAATATAATCCAAATCATAAAACAACTCTAAATCTAAAAATATAGTATAAATTATTTGCTTTCTTTTTTCTTTATCATAACCTTGTAATACTGGTAAAACTTTTTCTTTTAAAGCATCGTTTTGAAACATTTTTTCCATTTTTTTTATTTTATTGTCTTTATCAGTTTGTAATTCTTGAAAGTTTCTATTCAAATTTTGACTCTTAAAATCATTAATTACATCATAAATTAAAACATTTTCATTATTATCCTCTTCTTTTTCGTATTGTAAAGTTTCTGTTTCAAGTTTATTTTGTGCTTGCTTGTCTTCAATGCTCAACAAAGGCACTTGTTCTTTTGAAACATATTTGTTCCATAATTTATTTAACCGACTATCTTTTTTGGAGGCATAATAATTCCATAATGAATGGGCTACCGTTGAAACTATATATGCTAACGGAAGTGCTAAAGGACATGCTGAGAAAAATAATGTTGCTAAAATGTAAGGTATTGATAAAACAACTGCTCCTGCTATTCTAACTCCCCATTTTTGTTTTGTTTTATTTGAATGCAACCAAACAAACAATATTTGCATAACCAAAAATGCTACAGGACCAATTACAGGTCCCGCTATAGTGCCTACTAAAATCGGGATACCTCTAAACAAATATTCTTCCCAAATCGGAGCTATTAAAACATCATAATTCGATAATACTTTATTTAACATGCTCCAAACAAAACCTTGTTTATCTTTTGTTTTGTTATACACTTTATTTATATACGGAGAAAGTATCGACAAAGGTAAAGGTTTTGAAAGTTTTAAGTTTTGATTTACAGAAATAGTTTTTTTAATATCAGTTTCTTTTTTAGTTGATTTAATACCGAGAAGTTGAGAATTTGAAAATTTTCGTTTCCATTTCAAATCATTTACTATATTTGAACCAATTAAAGCCACAACAATTTTTGCCAAGCTAACTCCGGTTAATAAAACACTTGCATCACCTGAAATTAAAAACATGGCTATTCCGGTACGCAATAAACCTACTGTTAACATTGTAGAATATACTATTGTTCTGTTCTCTACTTTATTTAAATCTTGCTCCATTTCTTTTTGCAGTTGTTTACCTTTTTCGCGTTGTTCTTCAATAATAGAAACTATCAAATTTACAGCACGTTCTTCCTCTTCATCTTCAAAAAGTTCTTCTTTTATTCCGTATTCCAGTTTATCTCTGTAAATCTGCAATTCCTCTTCATTTTCATAACTTAATACTTTTTCTTCTAATTCTTCTAAAAGCTTTAAACCTTCATCTTTATTTATTTGAACATCGGAATCCATTTTAGTTTTAATAAAGGATTTAATACCTTCTTGAGCATATATTTTTCCATCTTTAAAAAAGGAATCAATACTTTTAAAAAATTGAGTATATCGTACTCCATTTTTGTCATTTTCTTTATCTTTTATATTTTTCCTATTTTCTTCCATTTTTTCACAGACCAGTTCAACTATTGATTTATTTGAAGCTATTGTGCCTTCATTATTAAAAACATAATCTAACGCATAAAGAATATCTTCAGAATATTCTTTATCATAAAACAAAAAATCTTTTGTTTTTTCTTCTGTTTTTAATTTTTCCCATTCTTCTTTATCATAATCTGTTATTTCTCCAACTGTTTTTGTTCTATTTTCATCATTCTCTATATAAAACAACTTTTGTAAAAACTTTGCCGATTTATATTCTTTAATTCTTTTATTCATATCATCTGTTTGTTCATCAATGTTCTTCTGATGTTCAATAGCATTTCTATATGGCGGCATTGAATTTAAGAATATTTGTCCCAGTGTTCCTACATATTCGTCATTATTTAAATTGCCGGTGTATATTTTTTGTGCAGTATCGACAATTGCTGCAGATACGAAAAATCCACTTTGTGTTAACGATAAAAAGAATGGAATTATTATTTGTTTTATACTACCAAATAAACTATATTCCGTATAAATACTTGCTGCCTCATCATCCGTAACTTGATATTTATCACTATTATCTATATCAATTTCTTGCTCATTACCTTCAGTATCGGTAAGTTGAGAATTCAAATATTGTAATTTCCATCTTAAATTGTTCATTATATTTGAAACAAATAAAGCCACAGTAATAGTTATTAAATTGTTTTCCGTTAATAAAACACTTAAATTCCCTGAACTAAAAAACACAGATAATCCTGTGAGAATTAAACCTGCTGCCGCTCCAATGGTATATTTTATTGTATTGCCCTCTACTTTATTTAAACCTTTTTCTATTTCTTTTTGTTTTCTTCTATTTTGTTCTCTAATAATAACTTTAAGTAAATATTCGGCACTTTCTTTGAGTTTAGGATAATTTTCAAAAACTTCTTCGTCGTCTATTTCAGATTTCAGTCTTTCTCCATAAGCTTGTAATTGTTCATCTTTATAAGTACTTAATCCTTCTTTCTTTAAATCGTTTTTTAATTTCTTTACTTTTTTCCCTAATTTTTTTACTTCTTCAAACTTTTCTTCCGACTGTACTTTTTCTAATTCTTTTTTTGCCTTTTCCAAATCTTCTTCTGCTTCTCTTAAATCTTTTTCTATACTTTCAGTAATTTTTCTATTTTCTTCTATTTCTTGTAAAAGATTTACGTTTTCCACAGGATAACCATAGTCCTTAAAAATATCATTAATGTTTTCATATTTTTCCATAAACCGAGGGTATTTCTCTTTTATTATTTTTTCAATAACCAAATCACCTATTGTTCTTTCTTTATCATTTTCACTGATAACCTCAAAAATAACATTAGCAATAACTTCCAAATGATTAAAAGAATAACCATCACTCGTATAGCTTTCCCATTTTGTTTCTTTCATTTTTTTCAGCTTTTCTTTATCACTATCAGTTATATCTTTAACTTTTTTATTACACAACTCCGATAAAAATATTATCGATTCTAATTCTGAATATTCTTTAATTATGGCAATTATGTTATCCTTAACTTCCGTATCAATTTTTTGCTGTTTAATGGTATATTTATATTGTTGGTTGAAATTTTTCAAGAACCATTGACCTGCTTTTCCTACAAATTCGTCGTTATTTAAATTACCTGTATATACTTTTTGTGCAGTATCGGCAATTGTTACAGGTACAAATACCAAACTTTCTTCCAATGATCTAATAAGCGGTTTTATCATTTGTTTTATATTACTTAAAAAACTATATTCGGAATCCGCATTTGCTGTTTCAGATACCTTTATGTCGGCTTTTTGATTAATATATTCAGTATTTGTATCGGTGGTTTGAGAGCTCCGTTTCTGATTTAAGTTGCTCACTACATTTGAACCAAATAAAGCCAAAAGAAAGCTTGTAAAGTTTATTGCATTTTGTTCCGGTAATAAAACACTTGCATCTCCGGTGCTTAAAAATAAAGACACAACAGAAAGAATTAAACCTATTACCACACCTATAGTGTATTTTACCGTATCGCTCTCTACTTTATTTAAATCTTGCTCCATTTTTTCTTTTAATAGTTTGTTTAGTAAATAATTAGAAATATCTTGTAAATCGTAACTGTAACCTTCATATTCTTTAGGTTGCTTATAATCCTTTTCTTCTATTTCTTTTCTTAGTTCTTGTATACTATCATACGAATAATTCTGTAAAATTGATTTATATTTATCTTGTCCAGCAGTCGCTATATTTTGTAACTTATCTAAAGCTTTATCATTTTTATTGACTTTCATATATTTACTAATAATTTCTTCAATATTCAAATTAACATTTCTTTCCGTAATATCTTGTTTTTCACTAATATTTCTATATTGTTGATTTGAATTTAATAACCATTCACCTGCTTTTCCTACAAATTCGTCGTTATTTAAATTACCTGTATATACTTTTTGTACAGTATCGACAATCGTTACAAATATAAGTACCAAGCTTTCTCTTAGCGAGCTAATAAGCGGGTTCCTCATTTGTTTTATATTGTCAAAAAAATTAAATTCATCGTTTGTATTTGCTTCTACATCAGATTGAGAATTTTCATTTTCAAAATTTTTAGAAACTTTTATTTCTATATTCAATTTACTCAAACTTTCTATATCTTTAAGGAATTGTTCTCTCGCTTCAGGAGATATATATTTTATTCTTGAAAGCAAATAATATCTTATACCTTCTATAATTTGTGCAATTTCGTCTTCCGTTAATTCTTTCTCACCAAGTTCCCGTAATGATTTTTGTGCAATTTGTATAACTTCTTTTATATTTTGGACACTATAATTTCTCGGATCTCTTGTATCCGCACACATATTTATAATATCTTTTGTTCTATAGGTTGGACCTATATGTTCAAGATCTATAAATTTTCCGGTTTGTTTATCGTAATTACCGATATTTGCATCATTGTGCCCAATCATTACCAAACAATTTTCTTCATTTATTTTTCTATTATTTTCAACACTAATTTCTATAAGTTCAGCATATTTTTTAATTTCTTCCGAGGAATAAGATTCTAAAATATTTTCACCATCTTTGTCAGAATTTAAAAATAACACCATGCCTACTAATTCATTTTGTTTGTTTTCATCTTTTATTTCAGCTTTTTTTAATTTATCTATTATCTCATTTTTGTTTTTTAAGAATTTTAAGAAATTTTCACCATCTTTTTGCAATTCTTCTCTATGAGTATCAATATAACTTATATCGTCATAAGGATGCCAAATTCTTTTAAATTTTTCATTTGAAAAAGGACTATTTTTTTTGCTTTCATCAATAATATTAGAAAACTCATCGGATAAAGCCTGTTGAAATTTAAAAATTTCTTCAAGCAATGTATATCTGTAATCTTTTGTTGTTCCATCAAAATTTTCTTCAAAATAAGAATCATAATCATCACTAAAATCAGCATCAGCCATAAAATCATTAACTATGACATAATAGTTATCATTATGTTGAACAAAAAGTTCTCCGTTGTTAGTTTTATCCATACCAACAGCAAAACCTTTTTCCGCTGCTTTTTCCATCATTTTAAAAGTAATCGGATCTCTTTTATTATCTTCATATCCTATAGCTATAAATTTAAGAACTTTTTGTCCTTTGACTTTATTACCATCGGCATCTAATTCAGGTATAGGGTTTCCATCATCATCTAATTTAGGTATCGGCATTCCTTTTTCATCTATTTCGTATTCATATTTATAATAAGTTACTTTAACCGGCTGAATAAACTGGAAGCCACCTGCCAAAGAAGATATTCCAGTAATTTCTCCCAAGTAACTGAAACTTTCATTCCACCTGCGTGGAACTCCAATATAATTTATATAACATGTTAAATATATTCTTTTACCGTCTTTATCCGTATAATAAAAATCATTTATATCTTTACTGTTATCAAATTCTACTTTTGAACCGGCAGCATTTGCGTCTTCAAAAAATTTATTTACATCGTCCAAAGCAAATCCGGATTCATAACATCTTGTTATTATATCTGCAATCTCTTTTATTTGATTAATTTCGTTATCTTTTTTAAAAATGCTAAAGAATCTTAAGAAATTTTTACCTTGTTCTTTTTTTGTTATTATATCTATAACACCTTTCACAACAGCATCTATATCTACATCTTTATAAATAATTTTATTTGTTTTAAAAATATTAACAACTATATTTTTTAAAACTTGAATATCTACATCATCCGATTCTAACAATTTTGCAATTTGAACATTTTCTAATTGCTTTTTATAATCTACGACTAATTTCTGATCCGGATTTAATAATTCCTGATTAACAGCTTCCTCAATTAAATTTTTTGGATAAATAAACTCCAATTCTTTTTTTGTAAAGCCACTTTCTAATAATGCTTTTATTACAAGTTTTGGAGGATAATTTGAAAGTAATGCTGCTGCCAATGTTTGGAAATTTATTTCTTTTTGTTCTTTGGCTATTTCATAATATGTTTTTTCCGCTTCTTTTACCCCGCCTTGAACATTCGGCGTTATTACTATATAACTTACTCCTTCGTTCTGTAAAATATCGGTTACCGTTTGGCTGTGGAACCCTCCCGTTACTATTACATCCAACCTTGTTACTTTGTCCATATTCTCTATTATCTTATTTGTCTCTTTCGGCTCTTCTTTTACTTCCTCTATTTCATATGTCTCTATCCCGTCAAATATGT